>JAZSGA010000163.1:0-4069 GCA_045532495.1 Eubacteriales bacterium
TTGATTTTAAACAAAATCTTCATACGCATTCGGTGTATTGTGACGGCAAGGATACTCCTGAAGAAATGATTCTTAAAGCAATAGAACTTGGCTTTGATACAATCGGCTTTTCCGGTCATTCGTATATGGGCTTTGACCTTTGCTGGCAGATGTCGCAGGGAAATACCCGTAAATACAAGGCTGAAATATCACAGCTCAAGCAAAAGTACGCTGATAAAATCACGGTGCTTTGCGGTCTTGAATTTGATATGTATTCCGTTGCCGAAAAGGCAGACTACGATTATCTCATCGGCTCGTGCCATTTTGTAAGGAATAACGGCGAGATCGTCGAATTTGATACCGATGCACAAGGTGTAACAGAGATAATCCGTGCTTATTACGGTGGCAACGGAATGGAATTTGCCAAAGAATATTATCGTACAATTTCAGATATTTACAGTTTCGGAGATTTTGATATTATCGGTCATTTTGATATTGTAACTAAGCATATAGAAAAACTTTCTATGTTCGATATATCTTCCGATGAATACAAAAAAGCCGCCCTTGAGGCTGTTTATGCACTCAAGGACGGAAGGGGAGTTTTTGAAGTCAATACCGGTGCAATTTCCCGCGGTTACAGAACAACTCCGTATCCCACACCGTTTATTCTTAAAGAAATGAATCGTATGGGATGCCGTGTGACGCTCACATCCGATTGTCATGATAAGAATTATCTTAACTGTTATTACAAAGAATCAATGGAACTTCTTCGTGCATGCGGATTCAAAACCATTGCCGTATGGAGAAATGGCAGTTTTGAGGATGTCGGTATCTGATACTTATTCCGTTATCATGGCAATGCATTGTTCTATTGTTTCAAAACCGGCACCACCCCTTATTCCGGTTACGAGATTGCCATCTTTATCGACAAAGTATGTTACAGGTATACCGCTTACATAATATGCGTATGCGGCTTCCCGTTCTGCGTCGTAATAAACGGGAAATGTGTATCCGTTTTCCAAAATGAATTTGTCGGCATCATTTTTGCTTTCGCGCATGCCGTCTGTAAGGTTAATCATCATAAATTCAACATCTTGCCCATATGTGTCATATGCTTTTTGAAAACTTGGCATCTCATTTGCACATATGCCGCACCAGCTTGCCCAGAAGTTGATAACAACGGGTTTTCCCTTCAGGTCGGAAAGTTTTACAATGTTGCCGTCACTGTTTGTTACAGCAAAATCCGGTGCTGCATTAAGATTCTTCGAGTGATCTTCCGTGATGGTTTCTGTTTCTTCCGTTACGGCATCGGGCGAAGGAATTGTTGCGTTTTTGCTTAAATAATTATAAAGAACAGCAGCTCCGCCTACCAAAAGTATTAATAATAAAACGGATATTATAAAGCTCTTTTTACTTTCTATATTTACTCCTTATCCAATCAAAGTGATTATTCTGCCAAGTACCCCGGTTGCCATGGCAACGCCTACTATTACAAGAAACACTCCGCATATTTTGTTTATAATATTGTAATTGCGTTTTATAACGTCAAACAGCGATTTTAATCTGTCTATGAGAAAAGCGCATATCAGAAACGGAATGCCCAAGCCGAATGAATAGCACAAAAGCATTATTGTTCCTGTCAGCACTTTTCCGCCGGTGGATGCAAGCATCAGAGCAGAGCCGAGAAAAGCTCCTATGCACGGTGTCCAACCTACCGAGAAGATTATGCCGAAAAGCAGAGATGAAAAGAAACCGAGATTCTTGGTTTGGGTGTTGGCACCGGTACCGCTGAATATCTTTAATTTGAAAAACCCAAGATAATTAAGTCCGAAAACTATTACCGCGCATCCGCATATTACATTTACGATATTGCGGTATTTGATAAGAAATGCGCCCACGCTTGCCGCAAGAGTTCCCATGGCGGTAAAAACCAGTGTGAATCCTATAATAAATCCGAGGGAACATTTTATAGTTTTGGCTGTGTTCCGCGTTCCTCCTCCGAAATATGAAATATATATCGGCAGCATGGGTAAAAGACATGGCGATATAAATGTGGCAATTCCTTCAAGAAATGCAAGAATATAGTGCATTTTAACCTCCGAAAATTTTATGTGTTATAAAGGAGAACATGTTATGTTACAAGTTGGTTCAAAAGCTCCATCTTTTACTCTTAACAACAGTAAAGGAGAATCCGTATCACTTTCTGATTTTTTGGGAAAAAAGGTCGTTCTTTATTTTTATCCAAAGGATAACACACCGGGATGTACCCGCCAGGCGTGTGCCTTTTCTGCGCTGTACAGTAAGTTTGCTCAAAACGGAATCGAAGTAATCGGTGTGAGCAAAGACAGTACTGCATCGCATGAGAAATTTGCTGCAAAGCATAACCTCTCATTTGTGCTTTTATCAGACCCTGAACTTACAGCTATTAAGAATTATGGGGTGTGGCAGGAAAAGAAAATGTGCGGTAAGACTTCCATGGGTGTTGTGCGCACTACCTTTATTATTGACGAAAACGGAAATATACAGCATATCATGCCTAAAGTAAAGCCCGATACTAACGCACAGGAAATACTTGACCTGCTCGGAATAGAATGATCACAGCACTACGGGTACGGTCTTGTCGGCATAGGCTGAGGATTCTGTTACAACACAATCTACCGCTATTATTTTTACGCCTTTGCTTGACGCATCCCGTAATGTGTTTCCAAAGGCCTTATGCGTGCTGTCATTTGGCGAAAAGCTGTTTACACCCTTCATTTGTATTATGAACAGAATATAAGCATCGTAACCTTGTGCACAGGCATGTGTAAGTTCTTCAACATGTTTTACTCCTCGTTCGGTGGGGGCATCGGGAAAACGTGCGGTGCCGTTGTCGTTGAGGGTGCATCCTTTAACCTCAAGAAAAATCTTTTGTCCGCTGGATTCGATGTAGAAGTCAAATCTTGATTTTCCGTATGTAACTTCACGCTTTATTACTGCGTTTTTTCCAAAAAGCATGCCTTTATTCAGCCATTCGTGAGCTATATCATTTGCAGCTTGCGAATCTATATTGACTATCTCTTTCTTTCCTGCAACAATAGACTCTGCAGATATCATGTCATATAAGGTTTTTCTGTCCGGGTTGTCCGATCTGCAAAGGTAAACAGTGTTGCCTTCGAATAATAATTCTTTTAACCTGCCTGTGTTTTTAACATGTACTGTTTGTTCAACACCGTCTATGTTCACTGTGGCACAAAAGCGGTTCAGTCGTTTTATAAATGTGCCTTTTGATACATTACTGTACTCCATGTTATCTCCAAAAGTTTTATATTGAATACATTTTAGCATATATTATGATTATTTTCAATAATATAAAGGAAGTTTTAAATGATTAATTACAGAATAATGTTTGTGTGCCATGGAAATATTTGCAGAAGCCCTATGGCGGAGTTTGTGTTTAAGAAGATGATAAAGGACAGCCGACTTGAAAATTTGTTTGAAGTTTCCTCTTGCGCTACGAGTAGCGAGGAGATTTGGAATGGAATAGGTAATCCTGTATATCCTCCTGCTGCAAAGAAGCTTTCGGAGTGCGGTATTTCGTGTTCCGGTAAACGCGCTGTACAGCTTTGTAAAGATGATTATAACAAATATGATTTGTTTATCGGAATGGACAGTGCAAACATCAGAAACATGCACAGGATTTTCGGTTCGGATCCTGACGGAAAAATATCAAAGCTTCTGAATTACGACGGAAGAAGTGATGATGTCGCAGATCCTTGGTATTCCGGTGATTTTGATAAAGCGTACAATGATATATATGTTGGATGTAAAGCTCTGTTTGAAACACTTAAGAATAATATGAATAAATAACCAAAACAGGGTAATGATAACTATTGTAGTTATTTTTGATACCACTTGCTTGAAATGCATCTTGCTAATTGTGCAATTTCGACAAATTCGACTTTTTTTCAAAAAAATGCTTGACAAAGTTGAGTTAATGTGGTATTCTAATAAAGCTGACCGCGAGGCGGGAAGCACCGGACTTTGAAAATTGAACAACGAAAGACGAGAAAGAAAAACAACTCGTTAATTCCTAAGAATAGTAGAGATA
>JAZSGA010000238.1:0-3513 GCA_045532495.1 Eubacteriales bacterium
GTTATCCGTACAGCGGTTTCCTATATTGCATGCTATACGCTGGGGTTTGGTATTCACGGTATCTGGATGGGTATCGCTGCGGATCAGATGTCCAGATTTATTGCGGTTGCAATACGTTTCAGAATGGGAAAATGGGCAAAAATCAAAATATGAATATAAAAACGTTCCGGAATCACCGGAACGTGTTTTGTTATTAACTCTTGAGTTTTTCTGCAAAATCTGCCATAGCTTCGGATATTTTTATCTGTTGTGGGCAAACGGCTTCGCAGCTGCGGCAGCCAATACATGCCGAAGGGCGTTTGTCTTCCGGAGTTTTCTGCATCATCATGGGTGCCAAAAAGCCTCCGCCCGTAAAGATGTGCTCGTTGTAAAGACCTATCAGCTTGGGAATATCCAGCTCCATGGGGCAATGCTCGGTACAGTAACGGCATGAGGTGCAGGGGAGAGCTACTTTACCGGTCATATCGGCCGCCACACCGTAAAGAGTTTTTATTTCTTGCTCATCAAGCGGAGCGTAAGTTTCAAAGGTGGAAATGTTTTGCTTCAACTGCTCCATATCCGACATACCTGAAAGAACTACTTTTATTTCCGGGAAGCTCTGAAGGTATCTGAATGCCCATTCCACAGCGTTTGTGCCCGGACGCTTTTCGGTAAGCCTTGCTGTGTTTTCATCGGAAAGCTTTGCCAGCATACCACCGCGTAAGGGCTCCATTACCCATACGGGTATGCCGCGCTTTTTAAGCTCAATGAGTTTGGCATCGGCATTCTGAAAGCGGTAGTCCAGCCAGTTTAGCTGTATCTGACAGAATTCCATCTTATCACCGTAAACCTCAAGAAATCGTTCCATTACGGTCATGTCACCGTGGATCGAAAAACCGAGGTGGCGTATTCTGCCGGATTCCTTTTGAGCGGTAAGATAATCGTATATGCGGTATTGCGGATCAAGGTATTGATCAATGTTAAGCTCGCATACATTGTGCACAAGATAAAAGTCGAAATAGTCGGTTTTTAGCCTTTCAAGCTGCTTTTCGAATATTTCTTCCACCTTGTTTATGTTGTTAAGGTCGTATCCCGGGAATTTGGTTGCAAGGTAGTAGGAGTCACGGGGATATTTTGAAAGGATCTCGCCCATTACGGGTTCGGATTTGCCGTTGTGGTATCCCCATGCGGTATCGAAATAATTTACACCGTTTCTGATGGCGTATTCAACCATAAGTGCGGTTTGTTCTTTGTCAATTTCGCCGTTGTTGTCGCCTATGGTGGGGAGACGCATGGTACCCATGCCCAATGAGGAAAGCTTTTTACCGTAAAACTCGTTGTAGGTCATTTTTGTCTCCTGATTTTAACTTGTTGTTATTTTATAATTGAATTAACTGATTTGTTAAGTGAAAAAGCGTATACTGCAGCGGTGCCGATCACGGTACATGTTACTGCCTGAATAAGATTGCCGACAATTGACAAAACAGCCGCCGCACCGTAAAGCGCAAGCTCATATAAAAAGTATCCTGCAACCATAATTATCTCGGCTGTAACACAGCCCACAAGTATCAAAGCAATGCGTTTTGCATGGGATTTGCAGTTTTTTGCCTTTAAAAACACAGGATATGCTGCAAGCGCCATTAATCCTTTAATAACAAAAGTGGCGGGAACATACACAGGGTAACCTGCTGTAAGATCCGAAAGGGCAGAACCGATTGCTGCAGCCAGTGCTCCGTAAATTCCACCTGGCAAAAAGGCGCACAGTAAAACGGCGCAATCGCCTATGTTTATGTAGCCTTTGGTATAAAAAGACGGAATGGCTATAAGGCGTGTAACTATAAAGCATATGGCGGCAAGCAAAGCGCTTAATGCGGTTTTTTTGAGTTTCGTGCTAAACATTTTATACTCCAATACAATATTTTTATGGTAAGATTATAGCACAGCTTATTGGGAATTTCTGTGTGATATTGTAAACAATAAATATATTATGTCGCAAGTATTGGCTGTAACTGCTGACCGTTGAGGGCATAGCGCAGTGCTTCCTCGGTTTTATCAAATTCACATACCAAAGACCGAGGTTTTTTGAACGGTGAATCTTGGGAAAACGGTACAAAATAAATGTTTCTGCGCATCATAAGCTTTGCTATGGAAGCCGAAGATCCCGAAAGTCCGTCATTTGTGGCAAGGGCAATCAGCACGGGACGCTCGTTTCGAAGCTGTGCTTTTATAGCCATGGCGGCAGGAGTATCGCAAATTCCGCAGGCAATTTTTGACATTGTATTGCCTGTGCACGGACAAACCACAAGGCAGTCAAGAACAAGCGAGGGACCGATGGGTTCCGCATCGGGAATTGTGGTGATGATATTTCTGCCGCAAAGCTCTGTTACACGACGTTTGAAATCCTCGGCTTTTCCGAATTTAGTATCAAAGCTTGCGGCGTTGTATGACATTATGGGAACAACAGAGTGTTTTTTGCAAAGCTTTTCCAGAACATCAATGGATCTTTCGAAACAGCAGAAAGACCCCGTCATGCAAAATCCTATCACAGATCAAAACCCCTTTCATTAAGATTACGGCATATACATTCAAACATTATCCTGCCTGCAGTATGGGGAGATTTTTTTCCGGGTAAACCACCGGCAATCACAGTTTTTATATCAAGTTCTGCGGCAGCTTCAAAGTCTATTCCATAGGGTTTTGATGCAAGTTCTATTATGACAGGAGAGCCCTTAAGGGAAGAAAGAACGGCTTCGTTGAAAATCAAAGAGGGCACTGTGTTGAAGATTATGTCAAAACTTGTGTTGCATTGTGATATTTTGTCTGTTTGCAAAGGTGTTAAACCCATGGCCTTTATCCATTCAATATCTTCCCATTTGCGTGCAGATGCATGTACATTTGCACCCATGGAATGAAGTAAACGGGAAAGATATTTTCCTATTCTGCCGTAGCCGCACACAAGTATGGTTGAATCGGCAATGGTTTTTCCCGTAAGACCTATTGCTTCCGCAACAGCTCCTTCGGCAGTGGGAACGGCGCTCATTACAGAAAACGCTCCGCTTTCGGCATAGTTTATAATTTCGTTGTGCTTTTCGGCGGATGAAAAGGCGGTATAAAAGCATTTCCCCGGATTGCCGCAGAACACGAGGGTTTTGGGTTCGATGTGATCAAGTATATCCGAAAGATGGATACGCTTTTCGGAAAGCGGCGCGTTTATACTTGTGCTGTCACGCATTACAGGCACAGGAAGTATCAGTACATCGCAGTCGCATAAAGCATCGGAAAGGGAAGTGCATTTGGTGGCACAACAGCCTTCTGATGAATTTTCCAGACCGTAAACAGCACATTCAAGGCCTGCATCGGAAAACATATCTGCACAAACACAACAGCGTTGGTCACCGCCTATTACGGCGATTTTTTTCAATGATAACAAATAATCATTCCTTTTGGAAGGTTTTGTATCATTTTATGCGGCAAAAATGTTGTTTGACAATGTAATCAGTTATAAAAATGAAGCTCGGCGACATAATCCTCAAT
>JAZSGA010000231.1:0-1742 GCA_045532495.1 Eubacteriales bacterium
TGAAATTACCATGCAGCGTCATGGTATTAATGTTGAAAGCTTTGACCTTTCGGAATTGTTTGAGTTTGTTCGTGCAAAGAGCGATAACGATGAAAAAGTACTGGCAAAAAAAGCAGTTCTTGAAAACTATACTGATTTTTCAAATGTCCCCGAGGATAAAAAGCTTATGCTTTCAAAAATCAGCGTAGTTATCGACGAATATATCGAAACATATCATCTTGATGCCATTGCACTTCGTTGCTGGAATGAAATGGAAACATACTTGCGTGTTTGCCCGTGCGTTCTGCTCAGCGAACTCAACGACCGCGGTATAGTGGCATCCTGCGAGATAGACATGTGCTCCGCTATCACCATGCGTGCGTTGCAGCTTGCCACAGGTGCACCTGCAGCATGCCTCGACTGGAACAATAACTACGGCGATGATCCCAACAAGGTTATTCTGTTCCACTGCGGATCAACAGCTCAGAAGCTTATGAAGAGCAAAGGACAGGTAACATCACACAAGATGTTTGATAAAGGTGATCCCGGTAGCGGATGGGGAACAAACGAGGGCAGAATTGCCGCATTCCCCATGACTTTCTCAAACTGCAAAACCGAAGACGGAAAGATCACCATTTACTTCAGCGAAGGTGAGTTTACAGACGATAATATCGAAGATGCTTTCTTCGGATGCGGCGGTGTGGCTAAAATCGACAACCTCCAGGATAAGCTTATAAAGCTTGCCCGCGGCGGATTCAAGCATCACACAACTGTTTCCATGGGTCACGTAAAACACATACTTGAAGAAGCGTTTAAATATTACCTCGGCTACGATGTGGTGAGCATAGATGACTGATATTAAGTATTTTGGCGGTCTGGATGTTGGAACAACGGGATGCAAAATCGTTGTATTTGACAGTAACGGCAAACATTTTAAAACATATTACACCGAATACGATTCAATCCACAGCGGCGGCAACCATGAAATATATTTTGGAACCGTAAAAAACGGTGTTATGCAGGTGCTTAAAAACGCTGCAAACGATTGCACTCTTGGATCTATCGGTGTTTCAAGTTTCGGCGAAACCTTTGCAATGCTTGATGAAAACGATAATGTTTTATCCGCCTCCATGCTGTACACAGACCCTCGCGGCACCGAGCAATGCAACATGCTTTGTAACGCAGTGGGAGAGAAAAAACTTACTCATATCACAGGAGTCAAGCCTGATAAAATGTACAGCATTTCAAAAATCATGTGGCACCGTGATAACAACCCCAATGCTTTTGAAAAATGCACCAAAATATTGCTCGGAGAAGATTATATAGTTTACTCTCTCACTGGCAAGCGCAAAATTGATTATTCTCTTGCCGCCAGAACAGCAGCTTTTGATATAAGGAACAAATGCTGGTGCAAGGAAATCTTTGATGCTGCAGGTATATCGGTGGACCTTATGAGCGAAGCCGTGGAAACCGGATCGTATGCAGGAAAAATCACAAGAGAAGTTAAATCCGAGCTTGGCATAAATTACGATATCGATGTGGTATGCGGATGTCACGATCAGGTGGCCGCAATGATCGGTGCAGGCGTGTTTGAAAAGGGAATTGCCATGGACGGCACGGGTACCGTTGAATGTATCCCCGTGGTACTGGATTCCGTGCCCGATTCCGACGGACTTTATGACGGAGGTTATTCGGTAGTTCCGTTTATAAACGGCAAATACGCATGTTACGCGCTGTCTTTTACGGGCGGTGCAACTCTCAAA
>JAZSGA010000042.1:0-55544 GCA_045532495.1 Eubacteriales bacterium
GGTAAGGAGATATTTATGTCTGCAATAGGTATTTCGGCGATAAAAGCCTTAAATAAAGTTTTCCCAAAACAGGTACATCCCTTTAACATGCAGGTGCAAGGCGAAAAAACCTACGCCATGTGGCAGTTTGAAAAAGGGCAAGACACCATAAAATTCTTTTTGGAAAAATACACCGAAAAGGAAATGTTCGAAGGCAAAACCGTGCTGGATTTTGGATGCGGTGCAGGCGGTAAATCCTTATACTACGCCAGCCTTGGCGCAAACAAGGTGGTTGGCATGGATATTGTTGAAAGCTATGCCGCAGAATCCGCAGCCCTTGCTGCAAAGCTTGGTCTTGCCGACAAATTCACCTTTGTACTGGGCGATGCCACAAATTCCGGTTTTGAAGACAACACCTTTGATACCATTATAATGAATGACTTTATGGAGCATGTTTCCGAGCCCGAAAAGGTGCTTATGGAGGCACGCCGCATTATACGTCCCGGTGGGCGCATTTATATAAACTTTCCGCCGTACTATCATCCTTTTGGTGCCCATTTATCCGATGCGGTTAATATGCCCTGGTGCCACATGTTTTTCAGCGAAAAAACACTTATCGGTGCATACAAGGACCTGGTTAAAGACCTTCCCGACGGTCAGAGCCGCATAGATTTCCGAATCTCCACAAACAGCAACGGCAAGGAATATTTTTCCTACATCAACAAAATGACAATAAAACGCTTCCGCAGCATTTTGAAAACACAATCCATAACCCCCGTTTATTACAACGAAACTCCCGTGCGCAATATAGTTGCTCCCCTGGCAAAGTTCCCACTCACCAAGGAAATGTTTGTTAAAATGGTCACCTGCGTTATTGAAAAATAACCGTATTATATAACAAAAAAGCCGCCTTCGGCTGTCGGTATGATCGGCAGTACGTAGTCGGCTTTTATTTTTTATCTTCGGTAACCGCGTCGGCGTCTTAACGCCTTATAATATATAAAGCAATACAACAAAAACAGCACCACTGCGGAAATAACCGCGGTTATAAACCATCGCCCTGTAAAAAATGCCGTAAGCAGGCTTAAAACGTATAAAAAGTTACTGCGATCCACGGATGTATTTGCCACAAGATCGGTTTTTCCCAAGGTGATGGTGCCTTTGTAAGTTACAACAAGATCACCAAATCGCTGACCTTCGCTGACAGGGGCACAGGCATCCTCATACACAAGCCGTTTTAAGGTTATATCCTTTTCGGTATCAACATTTATGGGAAGAAGTGCAGAAATATCATCCTTGGCATAAAGGGTAACATGGTCCACATTTGCCGCAAGCTCAACGGGTATTTCACACATCATCATGCCGCTTGAAGCAACTTTTTGTACTGAAAAATTGTCAAAGCAGGCATCAAGCAACGCTTTTGTATCAAGGTAAGAAAAGTTTTCGGTATCGGTGGCAGGCGAATTCATAACCACGGCAAGGTAAGTCAATCCTCTCCGTTCTGCCACAGCCACAACACAGTTACCACCTTCGGGAGTAAAGCCTGCGCTCATGCCAAGAGTTCCTTTGTAAAAATAATCGGATTCGCCCTCAACCCGTCTTATAAGGCGGTTACGGTTGTAAAGATAGCGACGTTCCTTGGTTTTGTTGGTGGCTTCGATGGTATAATTGGTGGCACCCGAAATTTTCACGATATCGTTTATATAGTAGGCATAACGTGCAATAAGTGCCATATCATATGCCGTGGTAACCATTTTTTCATCGTGAAGTCCCGTGGGATTTGCAAAAACAGTATCGTTTGCGCCAAGCTCCTTGGCTTTTTGATTCATCATTTTGCAGAATTCCTCTTCCGAACCTGCCACATGCTCAGCCAGAACATTTGCTGCATCGTTGGCACCGGTTACAAGCAGCGCATAAAAAAGCTCACGGGCGGTAAATCCTTCACCTGCTTTTATGGGCCGCGAAGAATGGATCTTTGTACCCGTAGATCTTTTTACAGCTGCTTCGGATGCATAGATCACGGTTTCAAGATCGGGGATATTTTCATAAGCCACAATGGCTGTCATAAGTTTAACGGTGGATGCGGGGAAAAGCAACACCTTTGGATTTTTTTCATACATTACGCTTCCTGTTTCAAGATTTATAACGTATGCAAAAGCCGCTTCTATGCCCGGAAATTCCACCCCTGCAAAATCCGCAAAGGTTTTGCTGTCGTAGTATTTTATATCCTGCGGAACCGCTGTTACGGAATCGCTCTGCACATTTTCCGATGCAGTATCTGAAACAGGCGATGTGATACCCGTCAGAGTTTCGGGGTTTATCTCATCGGCAAAAACGCAGGGCATGCCCAATACCGATGCCGCAACAAGCAATGCCGCAGTTAGCTTTTTATATATGGCTGCAATCATTTTTGAATGTCCTCTCTGTCCGCAAAAATAAGCTTTGTCTGTTTTATGTTTTCCTGAACCGCAAACACAAGCTCATCAAGGGACGAAAACTTTTTTTCGTCACGCAGACGGCGGTAAAACTCTATTTTCACCTGCTGTCCGTAAAGATCTCCGTTGTATCCTATGATGTGAGTTTCGCACAGCACGGGGGGATCTACTTCGTCATGGGTGACAGTGGGCTTTGTACCCACATTTGCCACGCCGCAGTATTTTTTATCACCCACGGTGCAAACGCAAGCGTACACACCGTTTTTGGGTTTTATTTTTTCTTTGCAAAAATGCTGGTTTACGGTGGGAATACCTATTTGCGTTCCAAGGTGCCTGCCGTGAATAACAGGGTAAAAAATTGAAAAAGGTCTTCCCAGGTATTCCATCGCCTTTTCCACATCGCCTTCAAGTATACATTTGCGTATGGCGGTTGAATTTACGATATCTCCGTTTGCATCCACAACGTGATCGCAGATCACGGCTGTTTTTCCAAGCTTTTCAAGCTCATACTTAAGGCAGGCGCTGTCGCCGCTGCGATTTTTGCCAAAGCTGTAATTTTTACCGCACACGGCAACCTCACAGCCCAGCTTTTCCACAAGTATTTTTTTGCAAAATTCCTCGCAGGAAAGATTTTTTATACTGTTAAAATCATCAAAAAACAAAGTATCCACATCCATGTGTGAAATTACTTCGGTTTTTTCGGGATTGTCGGTAATAAGGCCGCAAAACCCCGGAGTATCCAGGTGACGGTGCCTTTGGAAGGTATATACGCAGTTTTTTATTCCAAGCTGCCGGGCAAGCTGCGCCGACGTATTTATTAGCTTTGTATGACCAAGATGCACTCCGTCAAAGTTGCCCAGCACAACAACTCGTTTGATATTGGGCAGATTTTCGTATTTATCTGAAATGAGCATTTATGTGTTCCTTTTAGTGAAATGATCAATGCCGAAAGGCATTAAAACGGATTTGAAGCAATAATCCGACATAATACATATCTATATAATATGATACCCGTTTTCGTGCTTTATGTCAAGGCACTTTTTTCGTAATACAAAAAAACCGAAACACGGTTATTTTGCGCCGTGTTTTTTTGATCTTCGCTGTAAAAGCTCATAATGATAAAGAATATTTTTGCTGTTTACCTCGCAAATCCAAGAATTACAACGAACACTTTGGCTTGTTATTCCTTTAATTTTTGCGTATAATTTTATTTACACGGAAGGTTTATTCCGCAATAACATTTACACTAAAAGGAGGTTTTATCATGACGGATATGCCGTCATTCGGAATACTTTGCTGCGGCAAAAATATAACTGATCTTTCTCGGTCGGTAAAATGCTGCAGCCTTATAACGGATATTATGAAAAATGGCGGATTTGTGCTGGCAGGCTACCACACCGCCATAACCGAAAACAGCAACCCGGCAGGAAAAAAGCTTTGCGGAGAAAAGCTTTATCATCTGGCACGCAGTTGCGATGTTCTTTTTACCGTAGGTTCCGACGGTTTTAACAAAGATGACATTATACCCGATATTACCGTTAAGCTCTGTCAGAGCCAGGCGGTTTTTTTCACCTCAAATTTATGCGGTGCCATGCACATAGGGAATTATGACAAGGGCAAACGAAGGTCGGATTTTCCTCCATCACGCAGCACGGCAGGTATTCTTGGCAGCTGCCTTGTTATGAATATCCGCAACGATACACAATTCATATCCGCTGTTCTTCCTTCGCTTTTGCCTTCCATATCCTTTGCGGCATCGGGGCTTTCGGGCAAAAACACCACAGACAGCAGAATAATTTTTCAATCATTAAACAGCATTTGCGATAGTGCAGGCAATATACGCAAAAATATTTTAGATAAAATTCAAAAAGCCGAAACAAATAACATGTGATTTGTTATTTTTTATTTTTTCACCTATGTTTGTTCAAAGTTTGTCAATCCTTTTTTGTCAAAAATAGTATAGAATTATATTGTAGATTTAGCATTGTGCGTTGAATTTATAATTTTTATTTAATTAATTGTTACAAAATCGGAGGTTTGGCAATGGGATTGAAAATTCTTATAGCAGATGATGATTCCAACACTTGTGATCTGCTTAAAATCTGCCTTGAAAACGAAGATTACGAAATAGTTATGGCTAACAACGGCGTAAAAGCTGTTTCTGCTTTTAAAATTTATGAGCCTGATCTTGTGCTTCTTGACATCATGATGCCCGGCAAGGACGGCTGGCAGGTTTGCCGCGAAATCCGCGAAATTTCCTCCAAACCCATTATCATGCTCACCGCCAAAAACGAAGTTTTTGATAAAGTTCTTGGTCTTGAACTCGGCGCCGACGATTTTATCACCAAGCCCTTCGATATGAAAGAGGTTGTGGCACGCATAAAGGCCGTTTTCCGCCGCTGTGCAGGCCACGAAACCGACGATTCCGAAGTTGTTAAGTTTGACAACCTCGAAATCAGCCTTCAGAAATACGAGCTCAAGCTTTCCGGCAAATCGGTGGATATCCCCCCTAAAGAACTCGAACTCCTTTATTTCCTCACATCCAACTACAACCGTGTTTTCACCCGCGATCAGTTGCTTGATAAGGTTTGGGGCTTTGATTACCTGGGCGATTCCCGCACTGTTGACGTTCATATCAAGCGCCTTCGCGAAAAGCTTACCGGCATTTCCGACAAATGGCAAATCAAAACCGTTTGGGGTGTTGGCTACAAATTCGAACTCTTCCAGCAGTAAATTATATTTGTAAATACATACGGCTGTCGTTTTGCGACAGCCGTGTTTTTTTAATGAAATTTTTTATACTGTCCCGGCGACATACCGTATTTTTTGCGAAAAAGCCTGTTAAAATACGTAACATTGTTAAAGCCGCATGTCATTGCCGCATCTGTTATGCTCACACCGGTCAGTTTAAGTTTTTCCGCCGCCTTTGCAAGCCGCAGATTGTTAAGATACTCATGAAAGCTCATTCCCATCTGTGCACCGAAAAGCCTGCCGGCATATTTTTCATTGACAAAATAAAGCCGGCATATTTCCTGCAAAGTGAATGTGCGGTTATAGTTTTCATCTACATATTTTTTAATGTTGTACACCGCCCAATGATATGGGCTATCTGTATTAAGATGTTTGTTTTTTTCGTATATCATACGGATATAGCTATCCAGCAGCATGCACAACATATGTGCCGTATCTTCAGATACATCAGAGGCATTTTTCATCAGCCTGCGCATTTCATCAATGGGTGCACCCGTTTCATGGCAGGCATCGGCAAGTTTTTTATGTGCGGCAGCAGCGTCGCTTATCATATTACCTATATAAATTATGCACACCGTCCTGCCGTCAATAACCACCGGCTTTACAGCTTCAAACATACCATAGGAGCACCTGCCGCAAAAATATGTTTTTTTGTGGATAGCCATTCGGTTGGCGCAGTTTTTGCACCTCATGCAGCGTTCAAAACCGCTTTCGGTGGATTTTGCAAGGTCGCAGAATTTAGTGCTGTGTGTGGCATATAAATAATCCACGGAAAGGCCGGGGGTTTTAAGTATGCCCGATACATCGTGTATACACACATGCACACCGGTTCCTGAACATATTGCCAAAACCGCATCTTTTAATGAAATATATTCCATTTGAACACCTTTTTAAACAAATTCGCATTTATACTTTTATTTTACCAAAAAAGTTTCGTTTGTTCAAGTATTTCTTTCGTTTTTTATTGAATTATTTTGTATTATGTACTACAATATATACAAACTTACATATTATGAAAGGTTTAAACCGTTATGAAAAAATATGATATCATAGTTGCCGGAGGAGGCTTTGCAGGTGCTGCAGCTGCCATTGCCGCAGGCAGACAAGGCAAAAAAGTTTTACTTTTTGACAAATCCAACTGCATGGGCGGAGCCGCTGCAAATTCGCTTGTTAACCCTTTTATGCCCTACACCACAAAGAAAAACGGTGAAAAATACCGTCTTTCGTCCGGTCTGTTCCTTGAAATTCAGGACAAGCTTGACGAAATGCGTCTGCTCACCGGCGAAACCATGCACATGGCAGGCAGAAGCGTTTTCAGCGAGGAACACCTTAAAATCGTTCTCAACCGCATGGCAAAGGATGCCGGCGTTGATTTGCTTTACCATGCATATATTTGCGGAGTAAACTGCAATGACGGAAAAATAGAATCCGTAACCGTGGCTACAAAATCCGGAAACATCGAGCTTTTTGCTGATTATTTCATAGATGCCACCGGTGATGCAAATCTTTCTTACCTTGCTGGATGCTCATACCGTTTGGGACGTGACGGCGACAATCTTTGCCAGCCCATGACTTTATGCTTCCGTGTGAGCAACGTGGATACCGAGCTGTTTGCCAAGGAGCGTCCTCTTATGCAAGAGCTTTACAAAAAGGCAAAAGCCGAAGGAAAGATCCACAACCCCCGCGAGGATGTACTTGTTTTTGACAAGTTTATGCAAAAAGGCGTTATACATTTTAATACCACTCGCATTGTAAAGCTTAATCCTGTTGATCCCTTTGATGTTACCGCCGCAGAAATAGAAGCCCGTGAGCAGGCGCTTGAAATTTACCTTTTGCTCAAAAACAACCTGGAATCCATGAAAAATTCCGAACTCATTTCCACAGCGGCAGAAATAGGTGTGCGTGAAAGCCGCATGATAAACGGATTGCACACACTTACAGGCACCGAAATTGTAAACTGCACAAAGTTTGACGATTCCATCGCCTGCGGAAATTACGATATAGATATTCACAATCCCGAAGGTGCAGGCACAAGCCACTATTTCTTCCCTGACGGAATGTATTACGAAATACCTTACCGCACTCTTGTACCGAAGGATACACAGAACCTGCTGGTGGCAGGCAGATGTATTTCGGTTGACCACGAAGCTCAGGCTTCGGTACGCATAATGCCCATAGTTTGCTGTCTTGGTGAGGCAGCAGGCGTGGCAGCAGCCGTTTGTGCTGACGAAGGCACAAAGCCGTGCGATGCTAACATAAGCCGTATACAAGATATCCTTGTTAAAACCGGCGCAGTTATTCATTGACAAAAAACGGGGTGTATCAGATCAATCTGATACACCCCGATAGTTTTTATAAAAATTATTCTTCGGTTTCGTCGCCGTAAGCAATAACAACACGTCTGTCGCTTTCGGCACCGATGGAATAGGTATGAACACCACGGATATTCTGAATTTCAGAATGGATAATACGGCGTTCATATGCCGCCATGGGCTCAAGAGTCATGTTACGGCGGTAATTAAGAGCTTTGTTTGCCATGCGGCGTGCCAGTTCCTTGAGTTTTTCTTCACGCTTTGCACGGTAATTTTCGGCATCGATGGAAACCTTTATATACTGATGGCCGTTTTCGTCCTTGGGGAACTTGCTTGCCGCAAGATTTGCAAGATACTGGATGGAATCCAGCACATCACCGTGGTGACCGATAAGAATACCAAGGCCTCTGCCTTCGCCTTCATTTTTAGAACTGATCTCAACGGAGATGTTCTTTTCAACAAGTGATTTTCCTTCGGGAATACTTTCGCTTACATCAACGATCTTTGCTTCGGCATCGATACCCATATTGCGAATAAGGGTATTGAGAAAGTTGAGGGTGAGTTCTTCGGCTGTATCCTTTGCACACACCTTTACTTTTGCATCAACTGCACCTATACCGAAAAGGCCTTTTTTTGGTTCTTCGATAACAGTATAAGTAACGGAAGAAGCATCTCTGCCAAGCTTTTCTGCGCCAAGCGCAACTGCTGCTTCCACTGTTTTTGCAGATATGATAATTTCCATATATAAATAACTCCTTTAACATGGGTCAGGATCTGCGGCAAAAACCGCAAACTCTGCCCGTAATAAAAATATGTTTTAAATCAAAAACCGCATGACCTTAACGTTTAAGGTCTTTTTTTGGCCTTGGGAGCTTTTCCCGATGCCTTTACACTTTCAAGATAGCTTTGTTTTATACCCTTTTTGGCATAGATAAACGGAGAATTAGCCTTCTTTTTCTTAAGAGCCGCCTTGGAAACGGGCTGTGCCTTGGGCTTTTCGTATCTTTCTTCGTCATCATCCTTTTTAGCCTTTTTGCCGCGCATAAGAAGTTCGGCTTCGCGTATCTCCTCAGGAGTAGGCTCCTTTACGGGGAACATCTTATAAAGCGCATACTGCTGTCCGATGGAAATGATGTTCTGGAACACCCAGTAAATACCTACAAGTGCAGGCACCTGGAAACTGAACCAGAGGATCATAAGAGGCATTGTCCAGTCCATAAGCTTCATGGAGGCGTCCATCTGACCCGCATTGGGGTTATAAGTGAACTTGCGGATTATTTTTGTTGAGAAGAAGGAAGATGCAAATACAAGAATGGGCACAATAACCAACAAAGAGAAAACTTCGGGGTTATCCATAAGGTTAAGGGGACCCATTTTGAAGCTGCTGTAGAATTCAGAAATCTGGGTGAAAGTTTCTTCACCAAAAGCTTCCCTTACTGCAGGATCTGTGGAATTTGCTATTCTGGAAATAGCATCGGTTTCGGTTATGGTGGATTTTATTCCTTCAAACAAAGGAATGTTTTTGGTAAACACTTCGGAAAGCTGTGTAAGCTTTTCGCTTGTATAACCGAGGAAGCTTGTAAGAGGATTTGTTATTGCATTGTAAAGCGCAAGAATTACAGGCAACTGAAGCAGCATGGGAAGGCAACCGCCCATGGGGTTGAACTTTTCATCGGCATAAAGCTGCTGAATTTCTTCGTTCATTTTCATTTGTGACTTTTGGTCTGTTCTGCCTGCATACTTTTTGCGTATAGCTTCCTGGCGGGGAGCAAGGCGAGCCATTTTTTGCGAGTTTTTCTGCTGCTTTATGGAAAGCGGGAACAGAATCACTTTGATGGCAAGGGCAAAAACAAGAATGGCTACGATATAGTTTCCGCAAACACCGTAAAGCCAGTTGAGCGCAGCTGCAAACCAGTTATACAGAAAGCCGAGCATGCCTCCGCTTCTGTCCATGATCTCAACCTTTTCGGTTTTGTTTTTATTTTCGGGCTGTTTTTGCTGTGCATCTGTTTCGGGCTCGGTTACAGCTTCAGGTTCCTCTGTATCAGCTGATACTTCGGTTTCAGCCCCGGTGGTTTCTGTTGCAATTGCGGCATTTTCCACAGGCTCATCTGCAAAAACAGGTACGGCAGATGCGGTAACCGTAAGAGCGCAGAGCAAAAGGGCGGCAATTTTTTTTGCCATGCCTTTGTTGTTTTTCATTAAGATATACTCCTTTTTTAAAGGTGGTTTTTGTCGTGGTTGAAAGCTTTCAGTTTGTTTTTTTGTTTGTTTTGTTATCAAGAAGCTGCTTTGCATTCCATTCGGCACGCTCGGGTGTACCCGGCACATAATCTACTCCGCCCATGCTCCATGGATTACAGCGCAATATACGCCAAACCGAAAGAGCAGTTGCTTTGAAAAAACCGTGGGTATTATACGCCTTTAAGGCATATTCCGAACAGCTGGGGTAATACTTACAGCAAGGTTTGGATTTTAAACGTGAAAGCTTGTTTCTGTAAAAATTGATACAGTAAATAAAAATTCGTTTCATAATTAAAACGCGACAGCCAAGACAACAACGCTGTCATTTTTTGTGTTGAGGAGCTTTTTTGAATTCGTAAAGATCCTCATTCCGGACTATTGACCGCAATGCGTTTGACATATCTCCTGCTTTGATATGGGGAGCAAATGCGGCTGCACGGGCGGCGATTATTATAATGTAGCCGTCCCTGATATGGCAATAATTTTGCCGATAAGCCTCACGTATAAGCCGTTTTACGCGGTTGCGCTTGCACGCCTTGCCGAGCTTGCGGTTTACGGTGATGCCAAGTTTTGTTTTCATAGGAGTACCGTCGGGATTTTTTTTGTAATTTTTGAGAATATACACGGCACATAATTTTGATACACGGCAATTGCCCTTGGTATATGCCTTTGAAAACATGTGGTTTTCCTTTAGGGGAAGTATAAGCTTTTTCATATAAAAACTTCCTTAAATTTGTTTATAACACCGTGCAAAAAAGGGTGCACGACGATATCCGACAAAATAACAATGCCGGTGTCGGGGCACCCTGTTTTGCAACTGTTTAAAAAACAAGCTTGTACGGCCGGTAAACAAGAATCAGTATGTGAGTCTTGCTCTGCCCTTAAGGCGTCTTCTCTTGAGAACCTTTCTGCCGTTGGAGGTCTTCATACGCTTTCTGAAGCCGTGTTCCTTTTTTCTCTGGAGCTTCTTGGGCTGATATGTTCTTACCATTTTTTAGCACCTCGCTTTCCTGGTTGGTAATTGTAACGTCGGTATATTCATGCGCCAAACGAAGGCACGTTTTTACAGCGCCTGCAGACTTTTTACAGCCGGCGGCGCTTTTTGCGCAATTACACATTTTGCCGATATAGCGTATTATACACCAAAAGGCACCCTGTTGTCAAGTATATTTGCGAATTTTTTTGTGATAATTTTATCATTAAAGTTTTTTCTGTCTGTCAAGATAATCCTGAAGTATTATCTGTGCAGACAAGGTATCTATTGCCTGTTTTCGCTTTTTGCCGAAAGTGCCCGTTTCGGTCATAAAGCCTGCCGCCATTATGGTAGTTCTGCGCTCATCGCACAGCTCTGTGGGCACTCCGCTTTGCTCCGTAATCATTGCCGCAAGCTTGCGTGAGCGTGCTGCGCGGTCACCCTCGGTGCCGTTCATATTTTTGGGCAAACCCACAACCACAAGCTCTGCACCGTACTCGGTTATTTTTTCGCAAACTGTCTGCACGGCACTTTTTATACCGTTAACTTTAAATGTTCCGATGCCCCCTGCCAAAAAGCCGGTGGGATCGGACACGGCAAGGCCCATACGAACCTCGCCAAAATCCACTCCTATAATTCTCATTTTATCTCCGTTAAATGTGTCAGCGTGAAAGGAATCCTATAAGTTTTGCAGATTTTGAATCCTTGTCAAAGCAAATTTCAATCACTGCCGTATGTTCGCCGTATTCCAGTCCCGAAATAAGCGGGAAAGGATTGTTCATGGAATTGCGCACCTCGCTGCCGTTTTTGCCGTCCACGGTATATTTTACCGTGCCCGATGTGTAATCCGACATAAGAAGCGCCAGCTCGGTACCCGTAAATTTTACGGTTATTTTGTTACCCGGCTGATTTACAAGCAAATAGGACAAATATGGCGTATGCGAAAGTTTATCAAAAACGCTGCCTTCCACAAAACTGCAGTTTTCAAATTTTGCCGCCATTTCCGCTGTCACAAGGTCATAATGCAATGTGCGTTCTGCACCCGGCATAACAAGTGCGGGCAACGGATGCTTTGAGATCTTGCCTGCATCGGCAAAAATAAGCTCGTTTGCAAGATACTCGGAAATTGTTGCAAAATATTCGCCATAACCTTTATCGGTCATGTGTACTATATCCGTAAAATAGTCCTTCCATGCAGGGGAAGAATTTCCCGCAAGCTTTTGTGTAACAGCAAGCGCTCTGCCCACATCAATTGCAGGTATGCCGTATTCTGCGGCTATTTTTTCGTGTCCTTGCTTTTGAACAAAGTTTCCGCCTGCGGATGTTTTGCCGGAATCGGTTATATAAACATTTACAATATCACATTCGGGCAATGCTTTACGCACACGACGCACGATGGCTTCGTAGTTTTCTGCTGCGCTTTCGGCCGTTTCTCTGTTATAGCTGTCATTAACCGAAAACTCCACAAACAAAAGGTCGGGTTTTTGGGATATAATATCACGCTCGGTACGGAATGCGCCCAAATGGCTGCCTGTGGCACCGATAGCCGCATTTACGGATATTATTTCGGCATCGGGAAAGTTTTTGGTAAGCCATTCGCTTGTGCGTGCACGCCAGGAATACTTTTCGCGGTCGGTGGCACCGTGTCCCACGGTTACAGAGCCTCCGAAATATGCCACGGTAAGCTGCTTTTTCTGCTTAAGTTTGGTTAATGTGTTCGTAAGAGGTGTACGGGCATTTATGTACTTTTCGTACTTTGCTGTGGGTTTAACCTCATTTCTGATATTGACAGTATCCATTTTTATATCTGATTCTCCGTTATTGAAAATACTTTGTGAAAACTCCGCATATGCCGCACCAAAGCCCATATCGGACGGCGAGGAAATAACCACATCGCCGTTCTTTGCCGAAACGCTGTATCCTGCGACAGGAAGTCCGTTTACATCGCCGCCAAAAACAATTTCACTGCGATCGGGCTGAGTTTTGGTATCGGTTTCGACAGTTCTGCCTGTCTTTTCAAGCAAGGTGGCAGAAAAATCACTTGCATACGATTCGTAAGCATCATCCGTTACCACCACGGTATATTGCGAAACATCTTTGCCGCAAAGGGTAATGGAATCTATTTCGTAATCGCTGTGATATACATAGTTGTAGCCGTTTTTTAAAACCAGCGAACCTTCGGAAACAAGATTATCGGTTATGTATTTTACGGCATCGTCATAAACGCTGTCATTACCCGCTGCAACAGCCACGGTGTTTCCGTATACTCTGACTGCATAATCATTGTAAAGCAATCCCTTTGAGGCTGTTTGAGAATAAACGCGGGATGTATTTCCTATAAGTATTTCTTTTGGATAATACGGTGCGCCCGTGGGTGCGGTTTTATCGGTAATCACCTTGATCTCCACACCCGTTGCCTTTTTTATCGCCTTGGACAAATTTGATGCCGCTGCCTTTACAGCAAAATCGCAGGCATCGGGGCGGACGATAACATAATCGCTTTTACCGTTTTGCACCACTGCGGTATCGGGACCGATATTAAACAAAGCACCGCCGGATATAAGCGGCATAACAAGTGCCGCTGACAAAATTTTTTCATAATATTACCCTTTTATCAAAGAAGTGAGCACAAAAATTCAAAGGTCTTTTCGCCGGTGTGAGGAATACCCTCATGACCGTAATCCGGGAAAATTGCAACCTGCTTTTCGCACACGGCGTTATTGTACATTGCAAATTGTGTGGAAGGGGGACAAATTGTATCCATAAGTCCCGTAAACATAAGCATTTTGCCGCGGATTCTGGGGGCAAGGTTTTTGATGTCTATGTAGCCGAGAGTTTCGAATATTTCATCTTCGCGTTCATGGCATCCGTCATAACGGCGGAAATACTCGGTAATTGCATTATAGGCCGATTTTGCAAGATCCATTTCCCATACACGTCTGTAATCGGAAAGGAAGGGATAACAGGGAGCAAGATACTTTATATCGGGATCAAGCGCCGCACACACAACGGTGAGTGCACCGCCCTGGGAACCGCCGTAAGCGCCCACACGTTCACTGTCCACAAAGGGCTGAGCCTTTACTATTTTTGAAAGCAGGAATGTGTCAAGGAAAATGTGCTTGAACAGCAGGTTATCCTTGCCTTTTTCCATGCCGAGCATTATTTGGCCTATCATGGTATCACCGCAAACACCTTCTCCAAGCTCATAAGACATTCCGCCCTGACCGCGGCAATCAAGCGCCGCCACAACAAAGCCTGCCGCAGCATAGCCAAGGTAAGCGTCAAAATCCGCAGAGCGTCCCGAATATCCGTGGAAGCTGAGCACGGCAGGGCATTTGCCGTTTTTCTGCTTGGGCACAAGCATTTTTGCGTGCACACGGGCATTGCCTGTACCTGTAAAATAAAGGTGATAACAATCGGCAATGGGATTTTTGAATTCTGCAGGAACTATTTCGATCTGGGGATCAATGGAGTCCGCATAGCGGATATTATTATCCCAGTATTCATCAAAATCTGAAGGTTTGGGACTTATTCCCTTGTACTGTTTGAGTTTTTCAAGGGGCATATCAATTAATGGCATGGCAGTTTCTCCTTTATTTTAATTATTTTTCTTCGTTGCGTTTGAGCTTTGTTTTTTTGCCGTCGGGCGTTTGGATATAGGTGTTATCCAGTATACCCGTAAACTGCTTGCGGTAATCGGCAATATATTCGGCACGGAGCTGTGCCTGCTCTGCCTTTTCTTGTTCGGAAAGACCTTGCGACTTTGCCTTGCGTGCAAGCTCGTTTATTCTGTCAACTTTTTTCTGTTCCATGGGTTTTCTCCTGAATCTGTTGTTTTATCAGTTTATCTGTTTTATATACTTCATAAGTCCGCTCCAGAAATAATCACTGGCAAACGTGCCATAATTGCTTGCAGGAACGTACACATGGCAGGATGATGGCATATCCTTGAACACATCTGCACCGACAGAAAGTTTATCGGGCTGTGTATGGATCTCTATGCGCTCAAGTTTTTCGGTGCCGGCAAAAGCACGGTTGGAAATGGTGCGCAAAGCTGTGTTTTCGGGGATAACAAGGGTTTTAAGTTTGTTATCCTCCTCAAAAGCCGCCTCGCCAATGGTTATAACGGGCTGACCGTCGGCAGAAGAAGGCAGGGTTAGCTTATTTTGCTGTCTTCCTATGGCGGTAAGACCTGTTACGGCAAGTCCGCCTTCCACCTTTGTATACATAAAGAATTTACTGTTTTCGTCAATTTCGGTGATTTCGGGGGCTTTAAAATAATTATCGGGACGCTTTGGTGCCGAATATTTTATTGTTTCCACATATTCCGTAACTCCCGTCTGCCTCATAATATCGTCCGCCAGGACAGCTGTGCGCAAAAGCGCTCCCCTTGTGTTGAGATGGAAGTTGGAATCGTAAAAATATGCCTGGGGAAGTATGTATTTGTTTATATCGCTGATGATGGGGAAGCTGAGGTTTTCACCCATATATCTGTAAAACTCCGCGGTTTCCTCCTCTGTGCTTTCAACTGCCGATGAGTTCATGGGCGAAAAACTGAAAAACACCTTTGCGCCCTTGCGCTTTGCTGATGCTGCGTAGCTGTTGAGGTAATCAATAAACCCTTCGCCGATAATGCTTTTATTTATGATTATGGGGGTGGTGCTGTCATAATTTGACGGCATTTCGTTGTACTTGCGAACAACGGAAATATCTCCGAAGGTATTAAAGGAATTTTTGGAATATATTCCCGATGCACCCGGTTTTTCACCGCTCTGATAAAAGCCTTTTTTTGCCGAAGCAAACGAAGGCATAGTGGCAACAAGCTTTGCCGCGTTTGAAAAGCCTGCATCGCCAAGCATTGACATATCGCCGTCCAACGCCTGCCACATACTTTCACCGTTGTAATAAAGCGAATATGTCTGTGCGTTGGTTTCGGGACATATAACCACAATGTCGCCCTCTTTTATATAAGGCTCCGACATATCAAGCATGGCTTTTGTGCCTATGGAAGCATACAACCCGTAATTTACCACGGGCATACCCGTGTATTTTTCAAGCTGCTTTGAATCAATACCAAAAGCCAGGTTGCTTCCGCCCACAAGCACTATTTTGGGTTCTTCAAGGGTTTTAAGCCTTTCGTGTTTGGCGGCAAAAGCGCCCAAAAATGTTTCGTCATACTGAGTGGGAATGGCAAAAATTGCGTTATATGCGGTAACAGCAAAGGGAACAAGCATAAGCACTGCGCACAGCACAGCATATATTATTTTTTTCATAATGCTTCCTCCTCAGAACTGGAAATATATAAACGCACTGGATCCATCGCCCGCAATAAGCACAAGCCAGGCAAAAACCACTGCCCACAGCATATAAGCAGATGCTCCGCCGCGAAGCTGTGCTCCGCACTGTTCGGTATATTCACCGTAAGTGAATCTCTTATCCACCATTGTCATTACAATTGCAGAAAGGGCAAGTATAAGCACCGACGTAAGGGTTATGCCCATATCCGCCATAACAGTTGCCGCTCCGAAATCGGTAAACATTTTTGAAAGCAAGGTAATAAGATCCACCGTGTTATTGGCACGGAAGAATATCCACGCAAAGCACACCATTGCAAAGGTTACCGCTCTGCGGAACAAACACACGGCTTTTGATGATACATCAAGACCGAGCTTTGCATAAGCCCCGTCACGCTTTTTGGCAGTAAGCATACCAACCACACGGTAAATACCGTGAATAATGCCCCACAGCACAAATGTAAGATCCGCACCGTGCCACAGGCCGCTTACAAGGAATACAATAAACAGATTTATGTACTGACGTTTTTTGCCCTTGCGGTTGCCGCCCAGGGGAATGTAAAGATAATCCTTGAACCAGCTTGTAAGGCTTATGTGCCAGCGTGCCCAAAAATCCTTTATGTTACAGGCGGAATAAGGTCTGTCAAAATTCTGCATAAGTCGGTAACCCATTATGCGTCCGCAACCTATGGCAATGTCGGTGTAACCCGAAAAATCGCAGTATATCTGCACGGCAAACAGCACCGATGCAACTATCACCGCCGCACCCGTGGCATTTTGCGCATCGTTGAACACACGGTTTACATATATTGCAGCCGTATCTGCCACAACAACTTTTTTGTAAAAGCCTGCCAACATTCTTTTAAGACCAATACAAAAGTCAGAATAATTAAACTTATGCTCCGCTTTAAGCTGAGGCAAAAGGTTTTCAGGACGTTCAATGGGGCCTGCCACGAGCTGCGGAAAAAAGGACACAAACAAAGCGTAGTAAAAAAAGTTCTTTTCCGCAGGTATGTTTCCGCGGTAAACGTCTATACTGTACGATAGTGTCTGAAAGGTATAGAAGGAAATGCCAACGGGCAGCAAAAGGCCTTCGATGGTAAAATCCGCATGTGCTCCAAACACCGAAAACAGTGCCGAAACACCGCCTGCAAGAAAGTTGTAGTATTTGAAAAACACCAGCACCGAAAGCGATGCTACTATGGAGATTACAAGCCACAGCTTTTTGTTTTTGGGATATTTTTCGATAAATCTGCCTGAAATATACGATACCGCCGTGGTAAACAGTATAAGGAATACAAGCTTGGCGTTCCAGCTCATATAGAAATAATAGCTGGCAATAAGCAGCGGTATAAACCTGAATTTTAGCGGAACCACAAAGTTAAGTATTGCAACTATGGGGAAGAAAACAAGGAAATCGAAGGAGTTAAAATTCATTTGTTCTCCTCCTTTTCGCCCTCACACGTTTTTTGGGGTTTTTCGCATCGCAAAAGTGCGGCAAATGACGAAAAAAGCACCAGCACCAGGGCATCTTCAAGCTTGCCGCCGTTCATAAATACAGCTGTTATTGCCGCAGAATGAAGGGCTATGTTTAACACATCGGCTATTACCATAAGCTTGCCGTTACGCAGAAAATACGATACCGCATGAAGCAATACTGCTCCAAGCACAAACAGCAAAAGTGCGGGTTTCTGTAAAAATATAAGATCCATAAAAAGCCTCACAAACAGTTAATTAAGCACGCCAAGTATATCATCGCATACCTGCTCGGTGTGCATAACGGTACCTTCATCGCCCAGGTGATAATCCGTGTTGTAGAAATACTTGCCCTCATAAATGTAATCACGCACATCGGAAATAAGCGGCACGGATATTACTTTTCTCATATCGGCATTGTATGCATCGTAGCTTTCATCGTCAAGGCAATCGTCGGCCACAGAATTAACATTGTACGGAGGATAGGAAAGGTATGCTTTTACATTACGTCTTTTGGCAATATCCAAAATGCGGTTTACATTTGCGGCAAAATCCACAGGAATTGTATCCTCTTTGAACAGGAAGGTTCCGTTGGCACCGCTTTTGTAATTTTCGCTGTTGAGGTTAGGTCTTGGAATAGCGCAATCTCCGTATTCATCCAAACGCAACGAGCGTGTTTCGTAGGTTTTTTCGCCCATTCCGGAACGCTGTTTTGAATACTGTGAATATGCTGTAAACACTTCGGTATATTTTGTCATATCCGCATACGAAAGCAGATCGTAGCAGGATTCGCATCCCTGGAATGTGAGCGCTGTCATTTGCGGATTTCCGTTTACGGTATCGCAGAAAGGTCCGTACTGTTCGGGCGCAAATATAATTGTGTCGTCCTTATCCGCAAGGTTTGCCATGGCTTCCAAAAAGAACACAACATTCATTTGCGCATTGGTGCCGTAATTTACCACCGAATATCCGCCCGAAAGCAGTTCTTCGGCATATCCCGTATCAAATCCAAAATGCTTGCTGGAGCCCGAAACGATTATTATCCTTGCTTTATCCGCTGTCATAAAGCGCTCATATTTTTTGCTGAAAGAAAGATCCGAATCGGAATAGCGTGGATTTTTTGCTGCATGGAGATTTATTGTTTTCACAGGGCAATTTTCAAAAGAAGCATCAGAAACGGCAAAAAGTGAATCGAAAAATGTCACTTCCGAAAGCGCTTTGCTGTTTGCAAAGGCACCGTCTTCCACATTAACAACAGAGGAAGGAATATACACTTTTTCCACACCGCTGCCGGCAAAGGCACCCGATGCTATTTTTACAACAGGCTTTCCGCCCAATGTTTTGGGAATATAAACTTCCTTTGAGCTTCCGTTGTATTTTTCCACAGATATATTTCCGTTGGTTTCGGACACGGTAAATGACGTTTCGGGTTCCGCCTGCTGCCACATGCAGTAAAGCACAAGGGGTGCATCGGATTCAAGCTTGATTTTGTGCCCCATGCCCACATATGCACCGCTGCCGTCGGCTTGGGTGTTGTAGCCTGTAAGCACATAACCTTCACGGGCAAAGCTTCCGTTTTCGGGCATGGTGTTGGGCATGAGATAATAGTCAACACAGAAATCAGTTTTTATGCCCTGTGCCCCATCAAAGCTTTTTCCACCGTTGGCATCGTATATTACTTCCACAACCTTTTCGCGCACCGGCTGAGGTCTGTTGGGCTTTTTGTTGGGCAACTCAACCTTTGGAATAGTGGGGGTTTCCTTTTTGGTAACATTTGATGCATCGTAATTTGCATAAAGGGTAACGGATTCATCAACTTTAAAGGTGTATTGCTCCTTAAGGCTTACCGCATTGCCTCCGTTTTTGACGGATTTATTCAACGACCAACCCAAAAAGATCGCTCCGTCGTTGGGAGATGCGGTTACGGTTACAACAGTACCTTTTGCCACACGTCCCTGCTCCACCGACGATGTTGCACCGCCGCCGCGGGATGAGCTTGACGAGATCCAGAATTCGCATTTTTTATCGCTGTCGCCCACAGATACCGTAAGGGTTTTGGGGGCAGTTATATTTTTAACCGTAAGCACACCGTCAGCAAAGGTATAATCCTTAATCATTGTGCTGCCGTCGGTAAGCGCCACCACGGTTTTTCCGCTGTCAATATCAAGGACAAAGGATGCATCTTTGCCGTATTCCACCTGCTTGGGATTGGTATCGGAAACAGTAAAACCGTCACCGGAAAGCACCGTTACCGCCAAAGTGAATTTTTTTGTGCAGGATACAGTAAAGCACATGGTAACTATAATAATCAGCAAAAAAATGTGCTTTGCAGACAATAATTCTTTACGACTCATATATTTATTCCTTTCGGATGATAGTGACATACTAATACATTTTGTATTATACATCAAAACAACCTTCAAAACAATGTATATTTTTAAATATCAGCGTTTTTAACATATAAAATTCGCACATTTTGTATATTTTTGCCCAACATACGCGAAATCTCCTATTGACAAAGCTTGCAAGTAGGATTATAATTTTAAATGGACGTTTTTTTCTATATAATAATATAATTATTCACCCAATCTTCTGAATCGGAGGTTTTTATGAAAATAGGAATTGCCGGAATTACCCCTGGTCGCGAAAACAAAGTCCGCATCATGAAGGAAATAGGCTACGATTTTATCGAAAGTGGTCTTTGCTATTATTATGACGAGTTCGAGCAAGCACAGATCAACGAATTTGCCGACTATTTAAAAGAGCTGGATATGCCCTGTCTGAGCACCAACGGAATGTTTCCCGGTGATATTAAGCTTATCGGCAAGGAAGCCGACCGCGTGCGCATATCCGAATACCTTCACGAAGTATTCGAAAAAACCGCCTGTCTGAATGTGCCTGTTTGCGTGCTGGGCAGCGGCAACGCAAGACGTATACCCGAGGGCTGCAGTCTTGATGCATGCTACGACGAATTTTCCGAGCTTTGCGCAGATGTAATTGCACCCATACTTGAAAAACACGGCAAAACCCTTGCCATTGAACCGCTCAACTACAGCGAGTGCAATATTGTAAACACCGTTGCCGATTCAATGCGCGTTGTAAAAGCCGTAAACAAACCTTCGGTAATGACACTTATTGACCTTTATCATGTGCGTTACAATGGCGAAGATATAAACACCTTTACGGATTACAAAGGATACATAAAACACGTTCACGTTGCATCCTACCCCAACAACAGACGTTTTCCCCGTCCCTATGACGGCGAAAACTACAAGGCGTTTTTTGATGTGCTCCGCCGTGCAGGTTACGGCGAAGGCAACGTATCCATCGAAGGATCAGTTATTGATGACGGTCTGATAGCCTTCAAAAATGCCGCAATTTCAGCATATTCGCTGCTTAAACAGCTTTAAAAAATAATTAATTACAGCATATCTAACGAAGGGAAAACAACATGCCAATTACAGAATTTCTTGAAAGAAATGCCCGGGAATTCAGGGATGAAATAAGCCTTGTGGAAATCAACCCCGAGTTCAAACCCGAAAGCCGCATAACCTGGCGTGAATACTCACTCACCCAGCCCGTTCCCGGCGAAACTTTACGCCGCGAACTTACCTGGGGCGATTTTGACAAAAAAGCCAACCGTTTTGCAAATCTTCTGCTCTCTCGCGGTCTGAAAAAAGGCGACAAAGTTGCCATACTTATGATGAACTCCATCGAATGGCTGCCCGCATACTTCGGCATCCTCAAAGCAGGCGCCGTTGCTGTGCCGCTCAATTTCCGCTATACAGCGCAGGAGATCAAATACTGCCTTTCCAAGGCAGATGTTTCCATCCTTATCTTTGGCCCCGAGTTTATCGGCCGTATGGAAGAAATATGCGACAGAATACCCAACGTAAAGCAACTGTTTTACGTTGGCGAGGATTGCCCCTCTTTTGCAGACAGCTTTGAAAGCTTTATCGTGTTCTGCTCATCCCACAAGCCGGATGTTTCCATCACCGATGATGATGACGGTGCAATTTACTTCTCGTCCGGCACAACAGGTTTCCCCAAGGCTATTCTGCACAAGCACAGAAGCCTTGTTCACGCCTGCCTTACCGAGCAAAACCATCACAATCAGCAGCACGATGACGTGTTCCTTTGTATTCCTCCGCTTTACCACACAGGTGCTAAAATGCACTGGTTCGGAAGCCTTCTTTCCGGCAGCCGTGCGGTAATGCTCAAGGGTGTGCGACCCGAATGGATAATCCGTGCCGCATCCGATGAAAAATGTACAATAGTGTGGTTGCTTGTGCCGTGGGCTCAGGATATTCTGGATTCCATCGATTCCGGCAATATCAAGCTTGAGGATTATACCCTTGATCAGTGGCGTCTTATGCACATAGGTGCACAGCCCGTTCCCCCCAGCCTTATAAAGCGCTGGCTCAAAATATTCCCCCACCACCAGTACGATACAAACTACGGTCTTTCCGAATCCATCGGCCCCGGCTGTGTTCATCTTGGTGTTGAAAACGTTCACAAGGTGGGTGCCATAGGCAAAGCCGGTTACGGTTGGGAAGTAAAGATAATCGAAAACGGCAAGGAAGTTACCCGTGGTGAAGTCGGCGAGCTTTGCGTAAAAGGCCCCGGTGTTATGACCTGCTATTACAAGGACGAAAAAGCCACCGAAGAAGTTCTTCGCGATGGTTGGCTTTATACCGGCGATATGGCAATGGAAGACGAGGACGGCTTTATTTACCTCGTTGACCGTAAAAAGGACGTTATTATTTCCGGCGGCGAAAACCTTTACCCGGTTCAGATCGAAGACTTTTTGCGCAAAATGGAAGAGATCAAAGATGCCGCGGTTATCGGTCTGCCCGATGCACGCCTCGGCGAAGCCGCAGCGGCTATTATTGAAGTGCGCGAAGGCTTTACACTTACCGAAGAACAGGTCAACGATTTCTGCAGCGAGCTTCCCAAATACAAGCGCCCCCGTCACATTATATTTGCCGATATTCCCCGCAACCCCACCGGCAAGATCGAAAAGCCCAAGCTGCGTGAGATATACTGCGGAGAAAGTCTTGTTGCCCAGCAGATAACAAAATAAATTTTCCCGAAAGGAACTGTGAAATGAGTAAAAAACAACTTATGCTCGGTAACGCTGCCGTTGCACGCGGAGCTTATGAAGCAGGTGTAAAAGTCGTGGCATCATACCCCGGCACACCCAGCACCGAAATTACCGAAAGCATTGTAAAATACGAAGATATATATGCCGAATGGGCACCCAACGAAAAGGTTGCGGCAGAAGTTGCCATTGGTGCATCCATTGGCGGAGCACGTGCCATGTCATGCTGCAAGCATGTTGGCCTTAACGTTATGGCTGACCCGGTGTTTACCATGAGTTACATAGGTGCCAACGGCGGTTTGGTTTTTTGCGTTGCCGATGACCCCGGAATGCACTCTTCCCAGAACGAGCAGGATTCAAGGCACTACGCAGAAGCATCCAAAATCTTTATGCTTGAGCCTGCGGATTCCGCTGAATGTAAGGAATTTACACGCATGGCATTCGATATGAGCGAGGAATACGATTCGCCCGCTTTTATTCGTCTTTCCACCCGTGTTTCCCACTCCCAAAGCCTTGTGGAACTTTGCGATCCCAAAACTCCCGAGCTCAAGGATTACGTTAAAGATCCTTCCAAATACGTTATGATGCCTGCCATGGCAAAAAAACGCCACGTTGAAGTTGAAGCACGCATAAGAAAGCTTGTTGACTTTGCAGAAACCTCCGATATAAACAAGGTTGAAAACAACGGCTCAAAAATTGGTGTTATCACCGCAGGTATTGCCTACATGTACGCAAAGGAAGCCCTTGGCGACAGCGTAAATTACCTTAAACTCGGCATGGTTTATCCGCTTCCCGAAAAGAAGATACTTGATTTTGCAGCCACCTGCGAAAAGCTTTATGTTATAGAAGAACTTGATCCCGTTATCGAAAAGCATGTACGTGCCCTTGGCGTTGAAGTTGTAGGCAAGGATGCATTCACCCTGCTTGGCGAATACACTCCCGCAATGATTAAAAAAGCAGTGATCGGAGAGGATGCTCCCGAATGTTGCGAGCTTTCCGAAAATATTCCGATCCGTCCTCCCGTACTTTGTGCAGGATGTCCTCACCGTGCCACATTCTATGTGCTTAAAAAGCTGGGGCTTACCGTTTCCGGCGATATCGGCTGCTATACTCTTGGTGCAATAGCACCTTTGGCTTCTGTTGATACCACTATATGCATGGGCGCATCTGTTTCTGCCGCTCTTGGTATGGCAAAGGCCCGCGGCAACGATTTTGCAAAAAAGCTGGTTTCGGTTATAGGCGATTCCACCTTTATGCACTCCGGCATTACCGGTCTTGTTGATATAGTTTACAATAAAGGTATAAACACGGTTATCATCCTTGACAACTCCATCACCGGTATGACAGGACATCAGGATAACCCCACCACCGGCAAAACCATCCGCGGCGAAGCCACAAAGCAGGTAAATCTTATAACCCTTTGCAAATCCGTTGGTGTGGACAGAGTGGTTGTGGCAGATCCCTTTGACGTTAAAAACTTTGAAAAGGTTGTAAAGGCAGAAGTGGAAGCCGAAGAACCTTCAGTAATCATCGCTCAGCGTCCCTGCGCTTTGCTTAAAACAGTTAAGTACACCGGCCACTGCACCATCGGCGACAACTGCAAAAACTGTAAGCTTTGCATGAAGCTTGGCTGCCCTGCAATTTCCGTGCGTGACGGCAAGGTTACCATAGACGAAACACAGTGCAACGGATGCGGACTTTGCGTAAACGTTTGTCCCTTCGGCGCCATCACAAAGGAGGAAAACTGACCATGACAAAGAATATTATGATAGTCGGCGTCGGCGGACAGGGTACCCTTCTTGCCAGCCGTATCCTTGGAAATCTGTGCACCAACCTGGGCTACGAAGTTAAAGTTTCGGAAGTTCACGGTATGAGCCAGCGCGGCGGCAGCGTTGTTACATACGTTAAATACGGCGACAGTGTTTATTCACCTATCATAGACAAAGGCGAAGCAGATATTGTTCTTGCATTTGAGCTGCTTGAAGCCTACCGTGCCATGCCTTATGTTAAAAAAGGCGGCAAAATGATTCTTAACTCCCAAAAGATCAATCCCATGCCCGTAATCACCGGTGCTGCAGAATATCCTGCTGATATCGAACAGAAAATATCCGCTTGTGTGGATGTTACATCGCTTGATGCCCTTGAGCTTGCAAAGCAGGCAGGCACAATAAAGGCAGTTAACGTTGTGCTTATAGGCGTCATGGCGAAAAACACAGATATTCCTTACGATAAATGGATAGAAACAATTAAAACCACCGTTCCGGAAAAGTTCCTTGAAGTAAACCTCAAGGCATTTGACCTGGGCTACAATTACTGATAATTCACCGAAAGGAACCTACGGCAATGATACTTAATCCCAAAATCGAGCAAATGCCCCGCGATGAGCTTAAAAAGCATCAGAGCGCTCTGCTTGTAAAGCAGGTTGAAAGAATGTACGAGCGTGTGGAATGTTTCCGCAACAGAATGGATCTTAACGGTGTAAAGCCCTCTCATATCAAGAGTATAGACGACCTTCATCTGCTTCCTTTTTCCTACAAAAAGGATCTGCGTGACTACTATCCTTACGGACTTTTTGCAGAACCCATTGAAAACATCGTGCGCCTGCATGCCTCCTCCGGCACCACAGGTAAGCAAATAGTTGTAGGATACACCCAAAACGACCTTAAAAACTGGGCAAACACAGTTGCCCGCAGCCTTTCTGCCGCCGGTGCGGATAAAAACTCCTTTATCCAGAACTCCTTTGGCTACGGCTTCTTTACAGGCGGTCTTGGTATCCATGATGGCGCCGCTGTTATAGGCTCCACCGTTATTCCCATTGCCGCAGGCAACACACAGCGTCAGGTTACCACCATGGTGGATTTTGGTTCCACCATCCTCACATGTACTCCTTCCTACGCCATGTACCTTGCCGAAGCAGTTGAAGAAATGGGCGTGCGTGATAAAATCAAGCTCAAGGCAGGTATTTTCGGTGCCGAACCCTGGAGCGAAGATATGCGCCATGCCATCGAAAACAAGCTGGGCATCAAGGCTTATGACATTTACGGACTTTCCGAAATTCAGGGCCCCGGCGTTTCATACGAGTGCGAATATCAGTGCGGCATGCACATATGCGAAGATTTATTCGTTGCCGAAATAATTGATCCCGATACCGGTGAAGTTCTTCCCGAAGGAAGCACAGGTGAGCTTGTATTCACCACCCTTGCAAAAGAAGGCTTCCCCGTTATGCGTTACCGTACCCGTGATATATGCTCGCTCATATACGAGCCCTGCAAATGCGGCAGAACTCACATCCGTATGAACAAGCCCACAGGCCGCAGCGATGATATGCTTATTATCCGTGGCGTAAACGTGTTCCCGTCCCAGATCGAAGAAGTTCTTCTTAACGTGGGCGGCGACGTAACCCCCAACTATCAGATCATTGTTGACCGTGTGAACAACACCGATACCCTTGATATCAACGTGGAAATGAGCGACAACCTTCTGCACGATGAAATCAGCTCCATAGCAAATATCGAAAAGCAGATAGTTGAAAAGCTCCGCAGCGTACTTGGCATCGGTGCAAAGGTTCATCTTGTTAACCCCAAATCCATAACACGAAGCGAAGGCAAGGCAAAGCGTGTTATTGATAACAGAAAAATATAATGCGGAGGTATAACAAATGTTTGTAAAACAGCTTACCATTTTTGTTGAAAACAAATTCGGCAGAATTGCCGACATTCTCGAAACACTCAGCAAAAACCACATAGATATCCGCGCACTCAGCATTGCCGATACAACAGAATACGGCCTTATGCGCATGATTGTAAGCGATCCCGATTCCGCAAAGACTCTTTTGCGTGAGGCAGGCGTTGTGGTTAAGATTACCGACGCCATTGCCGTTCCTCTTGATCACACCCCCGGCGGGCTTTCACACGTTATGGAAATACTTCGTGCAGGCGGCATCTCCGTAAGCTACCTTTACGCTTTCGTGGGTATGTACGGCACAGATGCGGTTGTGGTTATGAAGACAGATAAGCCGGAAGAAACCGTTATGCTGCTTTCGCAAAACGGAATCAAGCCGCTCGGCAACGTATAATTTCCCAATCGCTTATTCTCCCCGAAAGGAAAACTACTATGGAATATAAAATTTCTGATAAAATGGCGGTTATGAAACCGTCTGCTATCCGTGAGATATTCAAAAACCTGGGAGCTCCCGGTGCAATTGCTTTATCCGCAGGCAACCCCGCGCCCGAATCCTTCCCCACAGAGGCAATAAAAAAGATCTCTGCGGAAATATTCGAAAACAACGCAGTTGCGGCACTTCAGTACAGCGTTACCGAAGGCTATCCCAAGCTGCGCCAGCTGGTTAAGGACCGCATAAAGACAAAATTCGGTGTTGGTGCCGAGGATGATGATACCATAATCACATCCGGCGGTCAGCAGGGTATTGAGCTTACATGTAAAGCGCTTTGCAACCCCGGCGATGCCGTTATATGTGAAAACCCCAGCTTTATCGGTGCGCTCAACTCCTTCCGCTCCAACGGTGCGCGCACAGTTGGCGTTCCGCTGGACGATGACGGTATTAATATTGAAAAGCTTGAACAAACTCTGATTGAAGAGGGCGATAAGGCAAAGATAATTTACGTTATCCCCACATTCCAAAATCCCGCAGGCATTTCCACAAGCCTTGAAAAGAGAAAGCGCATTTACGAGCTTGCCCGCAAGTACGATGTTGTTATTATCGAGGATAACCCCTACGGAGATTTGCGTTTTGAGGGCGAGGATATCCCCACCATCAAGAGCATGGATACCGACGGCAGAGTTGTTTACTGCGGCTCATTCTCTAAAATCCTTTCCGCAGGTATGCGTGTGGGCTTTACCTGTGCCAACACAGCACTTATACAAAAGATCGTCGTTGCGAAGCAAGTGGAAGACGTGCACACCAACATTTTCTTCCAGATGGTTTGTGCGGAATACATGGAGCAGTATGATCTTGACGAGCACATTGAAAAGATCCGTGTGCTTTACCGCGAAAAGTGCCACCACATGCTTGACTGTCTTGATAAATACTTCCCTGCTCAGGTAAAATATACCCATCCTCAGGGTGGTCTGTTTATCTGGTGTACATTGCCCGAAAACATAAAGCTTCCCGATTTTATGGCACGTGCCACCGAGCAAAAAGTGTTTGTTGTTCCCGGCACAGCGTTCAACTGTGATGAATCCGCTCCGTCAGATTCCTTCCGACTCAACTATTCCACACCCAGCAATGAGGATATTGAAAGAGGTATAAAGCTTCTTGGCGATATTCTTAAGGATATGCTTAAGTAAGAATAAACAATAAAAATCAAAGGCGATGCGGCATAAAACCGCATCGCTTTTTTATCGCTTAAACAGCTTATTTAATAAAACCGTTATATTGTTATCTTTTACAAAAAAGCCGCAGCATTCGCTGCTGCTTTTTGATCTTTATTGGAATTGATTATTCTTCAAGAAGAAGCTCGCGCATTTCTCCAAGGCCTTCCTGGTAAGAGGAGAGGCTGGATGCATAACTGGAAGCATATGTGTTGCTCTTGCTCTGAACCATAGAGATAATGTTGGGGTAATATGTATGGTAGAGGAAGCGAGCGTTATCCTTGATAATAGGAAGCATTGCTTCGGATTCGACGTCACGGGTGCTCTTAACTGTAAGAACCTTATCAAAGTATACGGGTGTAAGTTCCTTTGCGCTCTGGTAAGCCATTTCTTCGAGTACAGCACCTGTAAGTTCAAGATTGGGGTTGGTTACAGGGATGTATGTAAGAGCTGTCATATTGGAAGAGCGGTTCTGATATTCGGAGTTTTCGTCCCACTTGGGATAAGGAAGAATACCGAATTCAAATTCAACGTCCTTAAGACCTGTAATACCGCCAAGGAAGCTGTCCTTGAACATTGCGCGGCCTTCATTGAACATGCCGTTGTAAATAGCACCGTCTGTTGTTTCGGACCAAGCCTTCTGACCGTCAACAAAAAGATTTACAATGCGGTCGTAGATGGCGTGTGCTTCATCAATATTTTGGTTAAGAATAGGCATATTGTCGGCATCCTTTTCCAGAGGCGAGTAACCTGTGGAAACAAGGAGAGCAGGGCAAAGTTCCCAGCCCCAACCGGTAAGACCCCACTGGTCATCAGTAGCTGTCATAAGACCGTCACCGTTGAGGTCCTTTGCGCCTTGTGCCACAAGATTTTCAAACTTTTCCCAAGTCCATGTGCCGTCAATTACGTCCTGGTAAGGGTATTCAAGCTCAAGTGCATCAAAGATGTCCTTGTTGAACACAAGACAGTCGATTCTGTCAATGTAAAGTGCGTAGTCGCCGGTCATAACGTAAACTTTATCGCCAAAGCAAAGGTCGTTGGTTATGTTCTGGTACCACCAGTTGTCTGAAAGGTTAACATAAGGAATTGTGTTCCAGTCAACAAAGTATCTTTCCAGAGTCATCTGGGGCATACCGGAATGCTGAACGTGTACAAATGCGTGGTAAGTATCATCGTTTGCTTCGATGAGAGAACGGAACTGTGCGGAAGCTTCGCCCTGACCGGTACCTGTAGCAGCATAGCCGCCCTTTACAATGTTCATTTCTACGCCGAAATGTTCACCAACAAGATTATTTCTGCGGTAAACTGCATCGTTTACAAGGTCAGATGTTTCTTCTTCGGCGTAAATTGCCTGACCGGTACTACCGATGAGCATGCTAAAGGTTTCACCGTCAAATTTTACACCTTCGGGGATGTTAGGGCTGAACTGTGTTGCCAGTCTGTCAACTTCTTCGGGGTCGGTTTCTTCGGTTTCTTCTTCATTGACTTCTGTTTCAGTTTCGTTAAGATCTGTTTCGGGGCCTGTTGTTTCATCTCCACAGGATGTAAATACAGCCATTGTGGGAACTGCAACCAAAAGCGCCGCCAAAAGCAGGGCAAGTTTTTTCATTGGATTTGTCCTCCTGGTTTTGTATTTCTGAAAACCTGCCGCACACCAAGGTGTACGGCAGGCAAATCAGCAAAGTTAAACTATTGTGCGATTATTCTCCGAGAAGAAGTTCACGCATTTCTTCAAGATCTTCCTGATACTGGGTAAGACCCGAAGCATATCTGGATGCAAATGTGTTGCTCTTGTTCTGAACCATGCCGATAATTCCGGGTGTGTAGCCATCATAAAGGAAGCGGGCGTTATCCTTGATGATAGGAAGCATCGCTTCGGATTCAACGTCACGGGTACTCTTAACTGTAAGAACGGTATCAAAGTAAATGGGTGTAAGTTCCTTTGCGCTCTGGAAAGCCATTTCTTCAAGCACAGCACCTGTCATTTCGATGTTGGAGTTTGTAACAGGGATGTATGTAAGAGGGCTCATGTTTGCAGAACGGTTCATGTAAGGAGTGTTTTCGTCCCACTTGGGATAAGGAAGAATACCGAAATCAAATTCAACATCCTTAAGGCTTGTGATACCGCCAAGGAACAGATCCTTGAACATTGCACGGCCTTCGGTGAAGGAAGACATCTGTGCGCCGTAGTTGGAGGATTCTGCCCATGCATACTGGCCGTTAGCAAAGAGGTTTACAATGCGGTCGTAAATTTCATGGGTTTCGTCAACGTTTTCGTTAAGAACAGGCATGTTATCGGCATCCTTGGTAAGAGGAGAATAGCCGGAGGAAACGAGCAAAGCATACGCCATTTCGTAGATCCAGCCGGTAAGACCCCACTGGTCATCCTCAAGAGTCATGTTACCGTCACCGTTAAGGTCTTCGGCACCCTGTTTTACGAGTTCTTCGAATTTATCCCATGTCCATGTGCCGTCAAGAACATCCTGGTAGGGATATTCAAGGCCAAGGTCATCGAAAATGTCCTTGTTGAACACAAGGCAGTCTATTCTGTCGATATAAACAGCGTAGTCACCGGTCATAACGTAAACTTTATCGCCAAAGCAAAGTTCGTCACGTACGCCCTGATGCCACCATTCTTCGTCGAGGTTGATGTAAGGGATTGTGTTCCAGTCCACAAAGTACTTTTCAAGAATCATCTGAGGCATACCTGTGTGCTGAACGTGTGTAAATGCATGATATGTATCGTCATTGGCTTCGATGAGAGAACGGAAGTAGGATGTAGCTTCACGCTGGCCTTCGCTTTCGTTGTAGCCGCCCTTAACGATGTTCATTTCAACACCGAAATGTTCGCCGATAAGGCTGTTTCTGCGGTAAACCGCATCGTTTACGAGGTCGGAATTTTCTTCTTCGGCGTAAATATAGTTACCAACGCTGCCGATGAGCAGGCTGAAGGTTTCGCCGTCAAATTTTATTCCTTCGGGAACATTGGGGCTAAATGCGAGGGAAAGCTTATCAGCTTCTTCGTCATCTGCTTCAACATCTGTTTCGCCCTCTGTTTCATCTGTAACAGAGCTGTCCACCTGGGTGTCTGTTTCTTCGCCGCAGGATGCAAACAGCACCATTGTGGGAACAGAAACCAAAAGTGCAGCAAGTAAAAGCGCAATTTTTTTCATGTTTTCCTCCTGAAAAATCAAATTGATATATCAAAACCGGTTACGGTTAAGACCAAAAGTTATTCTGCCAGCAAAAGCTCGCGCATTTCCTCAAGTTCTTCCTGATAAGACGAAAGCTTGGAAGAAAAATCAGAAGAATATGTGTTTGTACCCGACATTACCATGTTATGGATTGAAGGTATAAAGCTGGAATAAAGGAAGCGTGCGTTGTTTTTGATGATAGGAAGCATGGCTTCGGATTCAACGTCACGGGTGTTCTTTACGGTAAGAACTATATCAAAGTAAAGTGGTGTAAGCTCCTTGGCGCTCTGATATGCCATTTCCTCAAGCACAGCACCTGTAAGCTCGAGGTTGGAGTTTGTAACGGGAATATATGTGAGCGCAGTCATGTTTGAAGAACGGTTCTGATACTCGGAATTTTCATCCCACTTGGGGTAAGGAAGAATACCGAAATCAAAATCAACATCCGCATAGGTGGTAATGCTGCCAAGGAACAGATCCTTGAACATTGCTTTACCTTCGCTGAAGCCATTGTGCTGTGACATATAGTCGGTGGTTTCGGACCATGCAGACTGTTTGTCTTTAAAAAGATTAACCACACGCTCAAAGATAGCATGAGTTTCGTCTACATTCTGATTGAGAACAGGCATGTTGTCGGCGTCCTTTTCCAATGGAGCATAGCCTGTGGAAACAAGCAGCGCGTAAAGAAGTTCTGGCTGCCAGCCAAGAAGTCCCCAGCGGTCTTCGCCGTAAGTCATAAGACCGTCACCGTTAAGGTCCTTTGCGCCAAGTTTGATAAGTTCTTCAAACTTATCCCATGTCCATGTGCCGTCAAGAACATCCTGATAAGGATATTCAAGTCCAAGCTCATCAAACACGTCACGGTTAAAGAGCAGACAATCGATCTTGTCAATATAAAGGGCGTAATCACCCGTCATAACATAAACCTTATCGCCAAAGCAAAGATCCTTTGTTATATTCTGGTACCACCATTCATCTTCCATGTTGATATAAGGAACGGTGTTCCAGTCCACAAAGTATTTTTCAAGTATCATCTGGGGCATACCTGTATGCTGTACATGCACAAAGGTATGGTAGGTATCATCGTTTGCTTCGATAAGTGAACGGAACTGGGTGGTTGCTTCCTGCTGACCTTCACCGGTGGTTGCAGCACCTGTTTTTACGATGTTCATTTCAACGCCGAAGTGTTCGCCTACAAGTGCATTTCTGCGGTAGTTGGCATCGTTTACAAGATCCGAGTTTTCGTTTTCGGCATAGATGCTTTGGCCTGTACTGCCAATAAGCATGCCGAAGGTTTCGCCTTCAAACTTTACGCCCTCTGGGATGTTGGGGCTGAACTGTGTTGCCAATCTGTTAGAACTTTCGGAATCGGTTTCTGTTTCTTCCTGAACAACTTGATCAACGACGGTTTCGGTATCCTGTTGTCCGCAGGATGCAAACAAAGCAGTTGTGGGCACCGCCACAAGCAGAGCCGCCAGAATTAATGTTAGTTTTTTCATGATAGTTCCTTTCTTAAAACGAAAAATGCTGAGGTAATCCGTTTTTGTAGATAATATCACATTCGCCGCAGATAAGCGGTTCAAGATATTCAATACACTGTTCTGTTATGCCGTTTTGTTCGTGGTTTATAAAGCTGTCGGGCACTTTTTTGATCTGATTTGCCACAAGTGTTACATCCACGGGTGCTATATCAAAGCATATGTTTCCGTCTTTATCGGTATTTCTTACATATGCCGCCATTTTTCCGCTCAAGCCCGACATGGCAATATCAACAGCACCTCTGCCAACTTTTACGGAATCGTTTATATCCGTAGCAGAAAGCAGGTGACCTGCACAACGCTGAAGAATGTTTACTTCCACCGAGCGCACCTTGCAGCCTATTTTTTCACGCACAAGGTTTTCGAGATATTTTCCCGTGCCGGAAAGATATTTGTGACCAAAGCTGTCAACAATACCGCTCATGGCGGATTCGCCCACATACTTTCCGTCTGCGGTACGCAAGCCTTCGGAAACAGCAATAACCACATAAGGAGTGCCGCCGTTAGTGAAAGCGTTATTTATATCGGAAATAAATTTATCCTGCGAAAAATCACATTCGGGAAGGTAAATAAGCGAGGGGCCAACACCTGTTATGGCCTTTGAAAGGCCTGCCGACGCAGTAAGCCAACCCGCATCACGTCCCATTATTTCAACTATGGTAACGGCGCGGGTTTTGTAAACCGAGCAGTCACGCATAATTTCCTGCATGGAGCAGGCAATATATTTTGCAGCCGAGCCAAATCCGGGGGTATGATCGGTGAGCACCAAATCGTTATCAATGGTTTTGGGCACGCCGATAAAATGCATTTTGCGTTTTTCGGGATGAGCTTCCGCATAAGCTGTGAGGCGTGATACCGCATCCATGCTGTCGTTACCGCCTATGTAAAAGAAGTAGCTTATGTTGTACTTTTCAAAAATACCGTAAAGCGCTTCTGCGGTTTCGTCATCCTTTAACTTTTTGCGACAGGATCCCAGTGCCGCGGCAGGGGTATGGGCAAGCAGGGATAAATTTTTATCAACCGAAGCTGTAAAATAACTTTTAATATCGATAAGTTCTTCGGCAAGCAAGCCTTCGATGCCGTTTTTCATGCCGTATATTTTTTCAAAGCCTGCGTCAAGGCACCCGCTTATAACGCCTGTCAATGTGGCATTTATGGCGCTGGTGGGGCCGCCCGACTGACCGATAACGGCGTTTCCGATTGGTTTATTCAAGGCATTTACCTCTCAAAGTGATTTAAACTGTTTTACTGCGGCGGCAACATCCTGTGCACCGAACACAGCAGAGCCCGCAACCAGCACATTTGCACCGTTTTCCACAGCAAGGTGTGCGTTTTCGGGAGTAATTCCACCGTCCACCTGAATGTCAGTTTCTGCCCCCTTAAGCTTAACTGCATCGTAAACCTGCTTTATGGAGGAAAGGGTATCGGGAATAAGCTTTTGACCTCCAAAGCCGGGTTCAACTGTCATTACAAGGATCATATCGGCGTTGCCGATAAACGGCTCAAGCACAAAAGCGGGGGTGGAAGGTTTTATGGCAATGCCTGCCTTTTTACCGCATCTTTTGATCTCATCGATAACCGCCTGCTGATCGTTGCAGCTTTCGTAATGGAAAGTGATAATATCCGCACCGCACTCGGCAAAACGCTCGATATAGCGGATGGGATCGATTATCATAAGGTGAACATCAAAAATAAGGTTGGAATGTTTTCTTAAGGATGAAATTATCGGCATGCCAAAGGATATATTAGGAACAAAATTGCCATCCATAACATCAAGATGAAGCATGTCGCTGCCTGCATTTTCAATTTTTTCAACTTCGTTTTTAAGTTGAGAAAAATCCGCCGCAAGCAAAGAAGGAGAAAGTTTTATCATTATTCAGCTGTCTCTTTCGTTTAATTTTAAAATTTTAAAGAATTTCGGTCCCTCACACGGCTGTGGCACCAAAATTCACGGATACATAAAATACATTGTGCCTAAAAAGCACCAAAGATTCGTGCGGGCAAACCACAAAGGAAGTTTAAACTTTAAGGACTTTTGCTTTTTTAAGTGGTAAAGCCGCACTTTATATATATCAACCCAGGGTGTATTCCAGCCACTTTACGGCATATTCTACCCAGGCGCTTACATGGGCAGCATCACGGTTCTGAACACCTTTAAGCACATCCGCTTCGGCAGTGGAAAGACCGTGGGGACCTTCGGGGAAAATATGTACTTCAAAGGGAATTTTCGCCGCAGAAAGGGCTGTTGCCATTTTAAGGGTATTTTCCACGGGGACACAGCTATCGGCAGCTGTGTGCCACAGGAAGCAGGGGCAGGTTTTTTCGGTAACCTGTTTTTCGGTGGAATAAAGGACTTTATCCTTTTCGAAATCAGGGGATGCATTGAGCAGGTTGCGGAACGAGCCCTCATGCCATTCTTTATCCGATGTAATTACGGGATAGCTTAAAATTGCGGCATTGGGCTTGTTTTCGCCGTAATTGATGCCTGCATTTTCAACCACAAAGTCATGATGCCACATGGTGGCAAGGGATGATGCCAAATGACCGCCCGCAGAAAAGCCTATTATGGCAATTTTTTCGGGATCAATGTTGTATTTTTCGGCGTCACGGCGGATAAGTGCCATTGCCTTTGATGCTTCAAGCAGAGGCTTGGGAAGCCCTGTTTTTTTATCGGTTATTTTTTCGTTGTTTGCACCGTGGGCTGTGACGGAATAGGTAAGTATAAAGGTGTTGTACCCTGCCGCATAGAATTTGCGTACAATGGGTTCCGCCTCACGTTCGGAAACCATACCGTAACCGCCGCCGGGAATAACCAGCATTGCCTTGCGCTTTTCGTTGTATTCGGCTGTGGGGAGTGAGCAAAGGGCATCAAAGTAGCCCCAGTCATCTTCTTTGTTTAAATAAACACGTTCCTGAAGAATAGCCATGGTTTTCTCCTGATCAAAAAATGTTATTATTATGCATCATAGCGCTCGCCGGTTATTTCGAATACGGCAGAGGCGCCTGTAAAATCGTCCACAAAAGTCTTGAAGCTGTCAAAATCGGTGGCATCCACAGCAAGGGTAAAGCTTACTTTTTCGCCAAAATCGCAGGAATCCTGCTTTATGCCCCGTGCATCAAGCTCTTTTTTAATCTTTTCGTAATGGGAATAATCCACAGTAAGCGAAAATTCGGTAAACGGGCGGAATTCGCAGATGCCTGCGGCATCTATCGCCATTTTTGCGGCTTTGGCATATGCCCTTACAAGACCGCCTGCACCAAGCAGTATGCCGCCGAAATAACGGGTGACAACAATAACAACTCCGCACAGCTCTTCTCGCTTTATAACCTCAAGCACGGGCATGCCTGCGGTGCCCTGAGGCTCGCCGTCATCGGAAAACCTTGCAATTTCGGTGCCTTCTAAAATGTACGCATAAACATTGTGCGTGGCATCGGCATGCATTTTCTTGATATCGGCGATAAAATCCTTTGCATCCTGCTCGCAGGAGACCGGGGAAATGTACCCGATAAAGACTGATTTTTTCTCGGTAAATTCGGCGCTGGTGCGCAGTTTTACCGTTCTGTAGCTCTTCACCGTCACACTCCTCCTATTTTTATACATATACTACTATACCACAAAAATTGCAAATTGTAAAGGGGGTATATTATAAAAAAGGAAAGTGCACCAAAGCGGTGCACTTTTTCATTAGTATTTAATTAAAGCATCTGTTCAAGATTTTTGCGTATTTCGGCTATGAAATCTGCAGAATTTACCGCCTTAACGGTATAACCCTCGCTTACAAGTCCCACAAGGTCCTTTGTCATAACACCGGAATCAAGTGTCTTTATGCAGGCGTTTTCAAGCTTATCGGCAAAGCCGCAAAGCTCGGGAAGCTCATCCATTTCGCCGCGCTTTCTAAGCGCACCTGTCCAGGCATAAATTGTAGCCATGGGGTTGGTGGAGGTTTCCTCGCCCTTGAGATAGCGGTAATAGTGACGGGTAACAGTACCGTGTGCCGCTTCATATTCGAACTTTCCGTCGGGAGAAACCAACACGGATGTCATCATGGCAAGCGAGCCGAATGCGGTGGAAACCATATCGCTCATAACATCGCCGTCATAGTTTTTGCAAGCCCAGATATATCCTCCCTTGCTTCTTATAACACGGGCAACGGCATCGTCGATAAGGGTATAGAAATATTCAATACCAAGCTCTTCAAACTTTGCCTTATAATCACGCTCGTAAATCTCTTCGAAAATGAGCTTGAATGTCTGATCGTACTTTTTGGAGATGGTATCCTTGGTGGAGAACCACAGATCCTGCTTTGTATCTATGGCAAACTTAAAGCAGGAATGAGCAAAGGAAACAATGGAAGAATCCTTGTTGTACTGGCTTTGCAGAACGCCTGCACATTCGAAATCGTAAACGGTTTCGCGGAAGGTTTCGTTGCCATCCTTATCGGTAAACACCAGCTCTGCCTTGCCCTCGCCGGGAACACGGTATTCCGTTGCCTTGTAAACATCGCCATAAGCATGACGGGCAATGGTTATGGTTTTTTCCCAGTTTTTAACAACGGGTTTTACTGAATCTATAAGAATAGGGGCGCGGAAAACGGTACCGTCAAGAATGGCACGTATTGTTCCGTTGGGGCTTTTCCACATTTCGGAAAGGTTATATTCCTCCACACGCTGTTTGTTGGGGGTAATGGTTGCGCACTTTACGGCAACACCGTATTTTTTTGCGGCATTTGCCGAATCCACGGTTACCTGGTCCTTGGTTCTTTCACGCTCTTCAAGTCCAAGATCGTAATATTCTGTCTTAAGGTCAACAAAGGGAAGAATAAGTTCATCCTTTATCATTTTCCATAAGATTCTTGTCATTTCGTCGCCGTCCATTTCAACAAGCGGCGTTTTCATTTGTATTTTAGCCATTGTAAAAACTCCTTTCGAATGGATAAATATTTACTTATTCGCCCTTGGTGTAGCCAAGCAGACCGCCTGCCTTGAGTATGGCTTTCTGGCGCTCGGTAAACGAGCAGTTAAGTGTAAAGCTTGCACCGCATGTTTTATCGGTAAGGGTGATCTTGCCGCTGTCCATGCCTGCAAAAATATCGTCCATGCAAAGCTCATCACCCTGATTAAGTTTGTCGTAATCATCGGGATTTTCAAAGGTAAGGGGCATTATGCCTGCGTTTATAAGGTTTGCCGCATGGATTCTTGCAAAGGATTTTGCAATTACCGCACGCACACCCAGATAAAGCGGTACAAGTGCCGCATGCTCACGGGATGAGCCCTGACCGTAGTTTGTGCCGCCCACCACAAAGCTTTGACCTGCTGCCTTTGCATTTTCAGGGAAATTCTCATCGCACACGCCAAAGCAGAACTTGGAAAGATAAGGAATATTTGAACGGTAAGGAAGTATCTTTGCACCTGCGGGCATGATATGGTCTGTTGTGATATTGTCGCCCACTTTAAGCACAAGCTTTGCGGAAATTTCGTTTGTTACCGGGTGAGAATCCGGGAAGGGCTTGATATTGGGACCGCGTTTTACCTCAAGGCTCTTTGCCTCATCGGCAGTTGCCGGTGCAATAACAGCGCTGTCATCCACCAGATATTTTTCGGGGATGGTAACAACGGGTGCTTCGCCAAGCTTTCTGGGATCGGTTATTTTTCCGAAAACAGCTGCCGCCACTGCGGTTTCGGGCGAAACAAGGTAAACATTGCCGTCCTTGGTACCGCTGCGTCCCTGGAAATTACGGTTGAAGGTACGCAGGCTAACCCCTGCAGAGTTGGGCGAAAAGCCCATACCGATGCAAGGACCGCACGCACATTCAAGGAGTCTTGCACCCGAAGCGAGAATATCGCCCAATGCGCCGCTCTGCGCCAGCATTGAAAGCACCTGCTTTGAGCCGGGCGAAATGGAAAGGCTTACGGAAGGACAAATTGTTTTACCCTTTAAAAGTGCCGCAACCTTAAGCATATCGGAAAGCGACGAGTTGGTGCAGGAGCCTATGCACACCTGATCCACCACGGTGCCTTCGATCTCGCTTACCTTAACAACATTATCGGGGCTGTGAGGACAAGCGATAAGGGGTTCGAGGGTTGAAAGGTCAATATCTATTATTTTGTCGTAAACGGCATCCGCATCGCTTTCAAGCGGAACATAATCCGCTCCTCTGCCCTCGGCTTCAAGGAATGCCTTTGTTATTTCATCGGAGGGGAATATGGATGTGGTGGCTCCAAGCTCGGTACCCATGTTTGTAATTGTGGCACGCTCGGGAACAGAAAGTGTTTTTATACCCTCGCCGCCCCATTCTATAATTGCGCCCACACCGCCTTTAACGGAAAGTATGCGCAGTATCTCAAGGCTTACATCCTTGGCGGTAACAAAGCTGCGCAGCTTGCCGGTAAGATTAACCTTGTACATTTTGGGCATGGTTATGTAATAAGCACCGCCGCCCATGGCAACGGCAACATCCAAACCGCCTGCGCCCATGGCAAGCATACCTATGCCGCCGCCTGTGGGTGTGTGGCTATCGGAACCGATAAGGGTTTTTCCGGGTATGCCAAAGCGTTCAAGGTGTACCTGATGGCATATTCCGTTACCGGGACGCGAAAACCATATGCCGTGCTTTTTTGCAACGCTCTGGATGTAAATATGGTCATCCGCATTTTCAAAGCCGCACTGCAGGGTGTTGTGGTCGATATATGCAACGGAACGTTCGGTTTTTACTCTGTCAATACCAATGGCTTCGAATTCGAGATAAGCCATGGTGCCTGTGGCATCCTGGGTAAGTGTTTGGTCGATCTTAAGAGCGATCTCACTGCCGGGTGTCATATCGCCTTCAATAAGGTGATTTTTGATAATTTTCTGAGCGATTGTAAGACCCATTTTTCTGCTCCTTTGGTTATTCATTAAAATTATTTACTATGTTTTTATGCGCATTTTCAATATGCTGTGCCGTAAGCTTTTCGGCAAGCTCGCCGTCACGCTTTTCAAGCGCATCCAATATTTCGCGGTGCTCGCGGGCGGCACATTTTGCACGCTCGGGGTTTTGGATGGAAAGCTTGCGGAATTTGCGTATTCTGCGGTGAAGCCCCGAAAGCACGGAAGAATATATTTCGCTGCCGCACACGGCATATATGGTTTCGTGGAAAGCACTGTCGGTATCTTTGATCTTATCCGAAAGCCCTTTTTGAGTATAGAATTCCTGAAGATCAATAATTTCCTTAAGCTTTGCCAAAGCCTCATCGGTAATACAGCCTGCACATTTTTTTGCCGCAAGCCCCTCAAGCCTTGAACGTATTTCGTAAATATCTTCAAGATCGTTTTTATCTATACCGAGTATCTCCACACCCTTTGTGGTTATTTTTATAAGCCCCTCCTGCTCAAGTCGGCGTATTGCCTCGCGTATGGGAGTTCGGCTTACACCAAACAGCTTTGAAAGACTACATTCGGTATAGGTTTCGCCCGGACGGAATTTGCCGGAAAGTATATCGTTTTCAATGCGTTCAAAAACGCTGTCGGCAAGGGAAACAAATTTTATATCTGATCCTGCTGTTACCATTTACTCACCGCTTTCAGAGCTTTCCGCCCGACAGCTCGGTTACCATTGTTTCAAGCTCGTGGGTGGAAATAGCGTTCTGGCGTCCGTTATCGTATTCGGCATCCACCCAATCCTTTATGGTAACAACCATATTGCTGCGTTTGTCTATTTCATCAGGAGTGCCTATAAGCTTGTAGTGCTGATTGATCCAGTAAGCAATACCTGCAAGGCCGGATGTTTTTGTTATCATAACCGTGGCAGGACGATTGAGAATGGTTTCGGTATCAAAAATGTTGTATATTTCCTGATCCTTTAAAAGTCCGTCGGCATGTATGCCTGCACGGGTAACATTGAAGTTTTCTCCCACAAAAGGTGTCATGGGAGGAATTTTATAACCCATTTCCTTGGAGAAATATTCGGCGATCTCTGTTATTACGGAAGGATCCATGCCGTCAAATGTGCCGCGCAAAGATGCATATTCAAACACCATGGCTTCCAGCGGAATGTTACCTGTACGTTCACCTATGCCAAGCAGCGAGCAGTTTACGGCAGATGCACCGTAAAGCCATGCGGTGGAAGCATTTGCCACAGCCTTATAAAAGTCATTATGACCGTGCCATTCAAGGTTTTCGCTGGGGACATCGGAATAGTGCTGCAGACCGTAGATAATGCCAGCAACGCTTCGGGGAAGCGCAACTTCGGTATAGGGCACACCGTAGCCCATGGTATCGCACGCACGGAATTTTACGGGTATGCCTGCCTTTACGGAAAGATCGTGGATGGCATTTACAAAGGGAACAACAAAACCGTAGAAATCCGCTCTTGTTATATCTTCAAGATGGCAACGGGGCACAACACCTGCCTCAAAAGCATCGGAAATGGTGGCAAGATAATGCTCCAGCGCCTGGCTGCGTGTCATTTTGAGCTTTTTAAAAATATGGTAATCGGAGCAGGAAACAAGGATACCCGTTTCCTTGATGCCGATATCGCGCACAAGCTTAAAATCCTCACGGCTGGCGCGGATCCATGTGGTGATTTCGGGGAATTTGAGTCCGAGTTCACGGCACTTTTCCAAAGCTTCACGGTCTTTTCGGCTGTAAATAAAGAATTCTGTCTGACGGATTATGCCGTTGGGACCGCCAAGGCGTGAAAGCAGCTTGTAAAGGTTTAATATCTGTTCCACGGTGTAGGGCTCAACGGATTGCTGACCGTCACGCATGGTGGTATCGGTTATCCATATATTTTCAGGCATATTCATAGGAGTGCGGCGGTGGTTGAATGGCACCTTGGGCACCTCGCTGTATGAGTAAACATCACGCCACAGGTTAGGCTCTGCCACATCCTGAAGCTGATACTTATATGACTTTTGTTCAAGCAGGTTGGTTTTCTTGGAAATTTCTAACATTTTAAGGTCTCCTTTCAAGGGGGAAACAAGAATAAAAATACAATAGCTGTATAATTGTATACAATTATACGATTATACAGCCGATTTGTCAAGTGCCGCATTTATTTTTTAACATACGGTACATATATTATATTTAAAGCGGGGCAAAAAGTTTTAGAGTATCCAGATGGAAGGATCACGTTTTGAGGAGGCTCTGCTGTTTTTAAGCACATCCTCCAGAGTTTGGGCGTTGATGTAATCGTTTACAGCCTTTTCAAGTCCACGCCAGAAATCCGATGCCTTGCAATCACGGTAGTTTTCGCAAAGCTCCCCTTTTGTGCAGGGTGCCGTGCAAAATTCGCCTTCGGATGCACGCAAAATATCGCCGATATTGTATTCCGCAGGCTCACGCATTAATCTGTAACCACCGCCGTTGCCACGGGATGCGGCAACAAATTCGTTTTTTACAAGCAGCGTTACTATCTGTTCAAGATATTTTACTGTTATGCCCTGACGCTCGCTTATATCCTTAAGCGGCACAAGGCTTTCCCTGTTTTCGGCAAGATCTATCATTATTCTGAGGGCGTATCTGCCCTTTGTGGATACTTTCATTCTGAATTCCTCCGCATTTCATACTTAACCAATATGAATTATTATAGCATATATTTGTACAGTTTTCAAGTGTAAAGTCTGAATATCAACACATTTTTCCAAAAGCAAAAGGGCACCGGCATCACCGGCACCCAATTTTTGTTATTTAAGCGGAATATAAGTAATCATTTCGTGTTCGCCACGGTTGGCAAAGCCGAAATAAGGTATCATTTTAAGCACGGCAGGAATTTTTTTCGGAGGCTCATCGGAATAAAGCTCTTCTCCGCTGCTCCTTACCTCGCCGTCAAGCTCCAGCATGGGCACACCGTGGAATTCGCCAACTGTGCGGATTTTGCAGGCTGCATCGGCAAAAAAGCTTTCAACGGTTTCGTTGTCGGCGGTTTCGGCACAGTAAACCACGGGGCCGTACATCACAGCCGCTCTGCCCGTGTTATCATATACACGGGTATTGGAATATACAAACCTTGCGCAAAGGTTAAAGTCCAGCTCTATATTTTCACCGTTGGCATCAAAATACGCATATCCGCTATTTATTTCATAAGGAAGATTTGCTGTAAGCTTTTTGCAGTAATAAGGCACACGCACAGCCACCTTTTTAACTCCGGCGGTCTTTATACACACCTTTCCGTTTTGCGGAAAAACGGTGGATATTTCCGCACAAATACCGTCCTTTTCAAATTCGGATGCAATATACTGATGCACAAAAAGTGTATCCTCACCCAATGAATATATATATCCGCCAAGGGATGCCATAAGGCGCACTATATTTGGAGGGCAGCACGAGCAGCGGAACACCTTGCGGCGGGTGCGGGGAACATAGTGATGGGGCTTTAAAAAGTTGTAATACTCGATCTGGTAATCCTCGTTGCGTATTTCAAGGGGATTTTCGTAGAAGAACGAATCGCCCTCCAGCGAAACGCCCGAAAGGCTTCCGTTGTAAAGGGTACGTTCCACCGCATCGGCATAAACGGAATCCGCCTCGCAAAGGCTCATGCGGTGAGCAAACATGCCCATGGATATGGAAGCGCAGGTTTCGGCATAGGCGGTTTTGTTTGGCAGGTGGTAATCGCTGGTATAACGCTCGCCGAGATAAGTTGAGCCCTGGGCACCTGTTATGTACATTCTTTTGCGTGTGGCGTTATCAAACACTCTGCGGCAGGCATCGTAAAGTTCTTTATCATCTGTTTCGTATGCCAGATCGCACACGCCACTCATAAGATAATTCATACGCACGCTGTGACCTTCGGCATTCTGTGCCTTGCGCACGGGCAAAAGATCGTGGGCGTATTTGGGATCGTCAAACAAAGGCTTGTCTTTATCATTATTACCTCGCTGTTCCACAAAGAACGAGCAAAGGTCAAGATATTTCTTGTTTTTTGTGGTGCGGTAAAGCCTTATAAGAGCAAGCTCTATTTCGGGATGGCCGGGAGTTACAAAGTATTCGTTGCCCTCTTGTACAAAAATTTTGTATATAAGGTCGGCATAGCGTTCCATAAGGCGCAGGTATCTGTCACGTCCCGTTGCTTCATAATATGCACAAGCCGCTTCAAAATGGTGTCCTGCACAGTAAAGCTCATGCTGATCACGGTCGGTAAAACGTGCCGAAAGCCCGAAAATGTTAAAATAAACATTGTAGTATCCGTCGGGAGTCATGTTTTTTTCAATACCGTCGATAAGGCTTTCGATTTTTTCCTGCACCTCGGGTATATCCTCATGCATGAGGATATATGAGGCACCCTCGATCCATTTTGCCACATCGGAATCCCAGAAATAATGCGGTCTCTGATCGGCAGGATCGCCGTTGCGCCACGAACATTCAAAGGATTTTATTCTGCCGGTTTCATAAAAACGGTTATAAACGGCATCCATTGTCACATTACGGTTTATAAGCTGACGGTTTTTCCAGAAACCGTCTTTTAATGTTACATCCTTGCAGCTTACGGCTGTAGTTTTCATTAATATTCACCTTTGCCTTTCGGAATGAATTTTTAACTGTTGACATAACGTGTTATTTGCTGTACAATACCATTATATACCAAAACACGTATCATTCAAGTGCAAATTCCGCAACAAAAGTGAGAAAATCCGACATTATGAACAACACAGATATAACCAACCACAAACTAAACTACCGCATGGCAGGCCTTTTTGTGTCCCGTGGGGAATGGTGCCATCCCGGTATCACCGAACCGACATACGAAATAATACTGGTTATGTCGGGCAAAGTGCATATCCGTGAGGAGCAAACCGAGTACACCCTTGAAAAAAACAGCCTTCTGCTGTTATCCCCCGGAAAATACCATGTGGGCACACGCAGTTCCAAAAACGTTTCGTTTTACTGGCTACATTTTACCACAGACGCCGTGTTTGAAAAAAAGCATTTTGAGCTTACCGACACCGCACAGCTGGTGGCGCTTTTCCGCATGCTTCTGCATACGTTAAACACGCCTTTTTACCCACGATCATCGGCAGAATACACATTGCGGCTTATACTTAACGAAATACGCTTTGTTTCGGGCAAAAGTGAGGAGCGTGACAAAGCCGCATACATGGCGGCAGAATATGCCTTATCAAACATCCGCCTGCGGCTTTCGGTGGCAGATATTGCGGAGCATCTGGGATATAACCCCGATTATCTTTGCCGCATATTCAAAAAAACCTTTGGCAAAACATTAAAACAGTTTGTTGCCGAAGAAACAATAAAAAGGGCAAAAACCCTGCTTACCGAATCGGGCAGCAATATAAGCAATGTGGCATGTGAGCTGGGTTTTGAAACCGAAAACCTTTTTACAAAGTTCTTTAAGTACCATGAGGGCATGTCGCCGTCGCAATATGTTTCCATGTGCTACAACACCCACATAAACCACAAATAACATATCGACATTCTGCGCCGCACAGCATTAAAATATGCCGTGCGGCTTGTTTATTCGCCAAAAACACGGTGCATAATGCGTTATTTTACAGCGGTTTTTTCGGGACATATTTGATAAAGCGGGATAAAATTTATACAAAGGCACAAAAAGCAAGGAAGGTATACTTTTATGTCACTGTTTTTTAATCCCACAAAAAGCGACCGTCAGCTCAGAAAACTGCCGGTGGAAAAAATATTGCCCAATCCCATGCAGCCCCGAAAGCACTTTGACGAGGACGCCATAAATTCTCTTGCCGACAGCATTGCACGCTACGGTGTTATACAACCCGTAAGTGTGCGTGTGCGTGACGGAAAATATGAACTGGTGGCAGGGGAACGCAGACTGCGCGCGGCAAGAATTGCAGGTCTTACGGAAATCCCCTGCATAATTATACGTGCCGGCGAAAAAAGATCTGCCGAGATAGCCATGGTGGAAAACCTGCAACGCAGCGATCTGGATATTTTTGAAGAAGCCGAGGCCATTGAACGTCTGCTTGCCGCAGGCGACTGCACGCAGGCACAACTTGCCGAAAAGCTTTCAATGTCGCAAAGTGCCATTGCCAACAAACTGCGGCTTTTGCGTTTTACGGCAGAGCAGCGGAAGCTTATACGGGCAGGCAAGCTTTCGGAACGCCATGCCAGGGCGCTTTTGCGTGTGCCGCCCGAAAAGCGCAGTGAGGCAATACAAAAGGTTACGGATGACGGCATGAGCGTAAGCTGTGCCGAGGAATACATAGATTCCATTGTGTGTGCAAAGCTGGTTGACCGCGAGCTTGACAAAAGCCGCAAAAAAGCAGAGCCGGCACCAAAACAAACTGCCGCATCCCCTGCCCCAAAGCCCATACGCACCGTGCTTATAGGCGACCTAACGCTTTTTTACAACAGCATAGAGCGCTCACTTTCCATGCTTCGCAGCGCAGGCTTTGATGCGGATTTTACAAAAGATGAAACCGAGGATGGGGTAAAGCTTTTTATTACGTTGAAAAAGGGGTAAATATATGGCAAACAGCAGCTGCGGCTGCTGTTTTTTAAAATAATATTGATATTTTAAAAATTATGTGTTATAATACACTTGCGACGTAATTTAATACAACAAGAAGCTTGCAGTAGGTAGGTGTGTGTTTTTATCGGTTCCGATAAAAGCACATGCTCTTTTTCACATGCTTACAATTCTGCAAGTTATTGAAATTGCGTCGCGGCAACGGAGCATCGTGTTTTTATAGTGCGCTGCTTCGGTGGCGCATTTTTTTATTTTTAGGAGGTAAAATGAAATGAAAAAGCAGGTATGGATATTGTTCTTATTGTCTATGTTTTTGGCTTTAAACATTTTTTCGTTTACTGCAACCGGACAGGAAAATACTCTGCCAATGGTTAACTTAAGCGGTGTTGCTGCTATCACAACAGAAAATGAACTGTGGATTTGGGGAGCCAATGCACTTGGATCTGCCAAATATGTATCACGCCCGGAGAACTACGTTAATGATGTAGTTTATGCTGATTCTGCGCGTGGAAACTTTGCACTCATAAAAAAAGACGGAAGTTTGATATTTTGTTTAGATGCTTACTTTGCTGGTGAAAATACTCCAGTAAATGTAAAGGTTATGGATAATGTTTTGTCTGTCAATATGTCTATAAACAATCCGCTAGCTTTGAAAAAAGACGGTTCTTTATGGGCTTGGAATGATTTAAGTAACTATAATGATTATTATAAAGTGCTAGATAATGTGATATCTTTTGACACTAGTGAGTATACCCTATCTTTAGCAGTGACCAGCGATGGAAGCGCTTGGGCGTGGGGAGAAAAAATAGATGGCGTATATTTAGAAAATCCCAAAAAAATCGCAGATAACGCGAAAGCTGTTTATCTTCCTGACTCCGGAGGATATTATGTCATTTTAAAAAATAATGGTGAACTTTGGGTACGAGATGTTTATGATTGGTCGCCTCTATTCCCCGTAGAAAGCAATAAAGGATTTACTTCTCTTACCAAAATTTTGGATAATGTAAAAGACGTATACGTAGGTGAATCAAACATAGCAGCCATAAAAAATGATAATAGCCTCTGGATGTTTGGAGATAATAGAACCGGTCAACTTGGAATTGGCTCGACCGAAGATGTTATTGCACCAGTAAAAGTAATGGATGATGTAAAATCAGTATGCACTGATTGGGGATACACATTAGCAGTAAAGAATGATGATTCTTTGTGGGAATGGGGGGAAATATACGAGTATTACGGCGACACTCCTGCAACAAAAGCCTTACTCCCTCTGAAAATCATGGATGATGTTGAGTCAATCTACATTGATTGTCATTATGCTGCAGCTATTACAAATAATAAAGACTTGTACATGTGGGGCGAAAACTACGCTGGGCAGTTAGGCATTGGTAGCACAGAAGATACTGTTGTGCCTCAAAAAGTAATGAATTTGGGAAAACAACAAAAATCTTTTGAAGAATACTTCGCCGACAATATTGAGCCGCATTTGGGGCAGATAACCGGTCTTGAATTGCCGCATCACCATTTAGCGAAAGTGGCAAAAAACAACAAAGGCACTGATTTGTGGAGTCAAGCTATGCACTTTTGGGACACGTGGGAAGTCGCCGGTGGTAACAAAACACTTTTTTATGACACAGTTATACTGGGTGTGTTGAACAAGAATTTTTCGAGTAATACATATCATGATACTCTTGCAGATCGAGCATTCTCTTTTGCTACTGACACCGCATCTTTGATACTTTCAAGAATTGGTGCTGATGTTGATACAGAAATAAAAAACCTGGATGATAGCATGAAAAATGCGGATGATGTTTTCGATGAATTACTGTCAGAATGTGACAAGATCAAGGTTGAAATGCAGAAAATTGACCTCGAAGCAGCCGGGCAGGTTATATCATTTGTTAACACGGTAAGTGATGCAGCTGATCTTGTTGAAACATACTCAAGATATGTTACATCTTACAATGCCGTGAAAGAAAAAAGTCTTGCTCTTAATTTTATGGCCGACAACAGCAGTTTCATGCCAACAGCACATGAAGCATTGAAGGAAATAGGTGAAGTATACGACGAGGCTTCTATTGAAGAATTCAGAAAAAATTGCACTATGGGTGTCCGTGAATTCTCAATAAAAACCGGTGAATCAATAGTTTTGGCAGTGTGCAACAAAATTCCGGTAATTGGAGAAATTATTGATTTGACAAATTTTGCGGTATCTTCAACCAGACTGGGTTCTGATTTGATAACACCTGTTACCAATACAACAGAAAGCCTTTGTATGATTCAGGCAACCTATGAAATAGAACAGGTTGCAAAAGATTCTTTGAAAAAGGCGCATCAACAGTATAAAACAAATCCGACTTTTGAAAACGCTCAACTTGTGGTTGGTTTATATGATTTTTTAATGACACTATATGATTATGGCATGAACGAAGCAAGACTTTATGCAGACTACTACTATAACGAAGGATTACTTCCCATTGGCAAAGTTTCCGAATTGATAAAAGGAGATACTCTTGAATCCACATTGACATATATAAACTCTTATGATGGAGCTTTAAACGATGTCAAATGGTATAAAACTAAAGCAGAAATCGAATATGGATTTGAAACCGGACACCTGATACCGGTGGTTATAAACGTGCTTTACGAAGGTGTCCCTGTACACAATACCGCAGTTGTAGTACAAAACGGCGGCTATTTTGAAGCTCCAAATGCTACAGAATTCGCTTTGCCAGGACCTTTTTCCGATACCATAAGTTTTGATGTTACCGGATGTTTCCTTGACAAAACATTTACAACATTATTTACAGGTGGAAAAATCACAAAACCAACCACTTTGTATAGAAATGCAATGCTTATAAGAAATCCTATAGTTGTGGTTTTAGGTGATACTGTTGAATTCCAAGACCAAAAAGCAGTAATAGAAAATGGTCGTACTCTTGTGCCGGCACGTGGGGTTTTTGAAGCTATAGGTGCAACTGTTTCGTGGGATGCAGTAACACAAACAGTACATGTTGGCAAAGGATCAATAAATGTTGAACTCAAAATAGGCTCAGATGAAATGCATGTGAACGGAAAGACAGTTAAGCTTGATGTGCCTGCCAAAATTTCAAACAGCAGAACTCTTATCCCTGTAAGAGCTGTTTCCGAAGCTTTTGAATGCAAAGTTGGATGGGATGCGGAAACATATACTGTCACTATAGACTGATATCCGAATAAAACCATTTCAATAACATTCCCGAAAACAACCTTAGGCTGTTTTCGGGAGTTTTTTAAAGTTCTTTCTTTCAATCATTATTGGAATATATAAAACTTTCTCATTTTCCTTGACATTTTGCCAAAAAAGCTTATACTATAATGTAATAGTTTTTTATGATAAGGATAATTATATGCTTTTATAAGTTTGCGTCGAAAGCCTTGAAATTGAATACATCGATGAAGGCTCGGGCGATACTGTTCTTTTGCTCCGCGGATGGGGCGCGGGGCAGTACATACCGCTGTATCATCGATATGCTTACACCAAATATCGGGCAGTACGAAGCAACGATTGCAGAATTCCCCATATATGTAAATGACAAAAATATAAATAATTTTATGGAGGAATATCCTCTGTTGCTGTTCCGCGATGTAACCTACTTCCCGCTGACCTGGCGCTTTGCTGTGGAAGAATTCGGTTGGTCATATTACTTTGACACGACAAACGGACTTGTGATAAACAAATAACACGCATCCCCCCGCAGTTACTCTGCAGGGGGATGCTTTTATCATCAATCAATTAAGAAACAGCACAACGGGTTCAAGCAATGCGGCGGATTTTTCCACCACAAGTCTTTCGCCGTCATAATGGATATTCACGGGTTTGCGGATGCCGTCGGCATCGAGGAATTCCGCACGGGTATACTTTTTCTCGCACACCAGAGGAATATCGTCCAGTGTATCAATACCGAGATTAAACAGGGCGCAAAAAGTTGTGCCGTCGGGCAGCTTTGCGGCTTTAAGGTAAACCTCGCCGTCATCGGGATAATACAGCGGCAGGTTGCCACTTTCCGAAAGAAGCTGAACAAACTGCTTTTTTCTTGATTCGTTGAGCATGGAAAAGGGGGCGCCCAGGCTAAGCTCTATTGTGGGCGATCCGCAATACACTACCGTTTTGCCGCCAAGCGGATTTTTATATTCCGTAACACCCGGAAAAAGCGGTGTATATTCCTGCTTATCCAAAGTATAACAAATGTAAGAATGTGCCTTTACGTTATCCGACTGCGGCACAAGCTCCATGGCATTGTGCTGAACATTGCATTTATTGCCGTTTATCGTAAGAATTTCGGAAGACATGGTTTTACCTTGCCATTCACGCACGGAAACACCGATATTATCACCGTATCCACGCTCGCAAAGTGCCTTTGCCGTATCGGATGACATAAAGAATATGCCTCCGAAAAACTGCGCTATTTCGGCATCGGTAAACTTTTCGTGGGTATGCTTACCCTCCATAAACACCGCCCCACCGGGTTTTGACGAGAAGTAAAGCGGCAGGCCCATACGTTCAAGCACATAAGCCGACCAGCCATCGATTTCGGTGGAAAAATAAGGCAGGGTAAGGTCAAAATACGTTTTTTCTGTCAGCGGTATACGGCAGCCCTGCCATTCAAGCGTTGGTGCAAGCTGTTCAAGGGCATTATAAAAGCCGATGTGCTTTGAAAGCTTTGTGCGATAAGCTTTTCCGCTTGCAGGCTCATGGGTAGCCATGCGGGTTATCCAATGCTTTGCCCCGCCTGCTCCCTCAAGGAGTGCTCCCGAAAGATGGGCATGCAATGCCATGGCAGATGTGCTGTAACGGTTTTGCGGACAGGTATCGGGTTCATCCAGAAAAACATCCGCATATTCCTTAAGCTTTGCCATCTGGGTTGCGGCACGGTAAAACACCGTGGAAAATTTTCTGCCGCCTCCGCACAGGTAGTTTCCGTTATTAATGCGTATCACCACGGGGTTGCCCTTGCCTGCAAGTATCTGCGCTATTTCGCCTGCGGCTTCGGGGTTACTTCCGCAGCAGCAAAATGCGCCGGGAATGGATGGATCAACGCTGTCTATACCCTCACGCATGGCACGCGCGGCTTTTATCAGCGAATCAAACTGGGTTTTTACAAAAGCATCTGTATATTCCCTTGCGGTGGCATCGTCCTTTTTAAGTGCTTCCCAAAGCTGCTCACGGGTAAGATTTGTGCCTGCAAGCTTATTGAACATTGACATATGCAAGTCACACGCGCATCCCCCGCCCGCCCGGAACATAAGGCGCAGATCGTCATCCACCATTATAATTTCGGGCTCATACTGCGCCAGAGTTTTGAATGTGTTGCGGATATAATCGCAGAATCCGTCATCCTGAGGACAGCAGGTATTTGTTTTTTGACCGTCTTTTAGACCTGTGTATTGGGTATACGGGAACATCTCGTTAAGCTTCCAACCGTGGCCGATGGTTGCCTGGGCAAGGATGCCGCATTTAAGTCCCATTTTTTTCAGCTTATCACGGAAAAGGGCGTATTTTTCGCCAAAGAGCTTGCCTTTATCAATGGTGGGATTACCTTCGGGCACCAAAGCCATGGAAAAAAGCGCACAGCTTGCTATGTTATTTTCGTACTGATAGCGGATATCTTCGCATATTTCGTCGATATGATCGGTATCAAGGGGGATTATCGAATAATTGAGCATAAATTGCAGCTCCTTTACTTATTATAATTAAATATTATCATGCAAATACGTAATTGTCAACTTATACCCTTACGAAATTTTTTCGGATTTACACATCCGCAAAATCAAATCCCCTTTACATTTTGCCGCAAATGTTGTATAATAATAAAATAATTCAAATTAATAAAGGGCAAACTGTTTAATGAACAAAAAAAGAGTAATTGCGGTTCACGATATTTCCTGCATCGGCAGATGCTCGCTCACTGTGGCGTTGCCTGTGCTTTCCGCCGCAGGAGTGGAAACCTCGGTTATACCAACAGCAGTGCTTTCCACGCACACGGGCGGTTTTGAAGGATTCACCTTCAAAGATCTTACCGATGAAATAGAACCGATTTTAAATCACTGGAAAACCCTTGGCATAAAAGCCGATTCCATATACACGGGCTATGTGGGCTCGCACCGACAGCTTGAAATTTTATCACGTTTTACCGATGCCTTCCGCACGGATAAAACCTTTGTGCTGGTGGACCCGGTAATGGGCGATGCCGGCAGATTTTACACCGCCATTGATGACCGCTTTGTGGATGGCATGCGTAATCTGTGTGCCAAAGCAGACCTTATTGTTCCCAACCTGACCGAAGCTTCCATGCTGCTGGGCACGCCTTATGTTTCCGACGGTTACGATGAAAGCTACATAAAAGAAACCTGCAAAAAGCTGTGTGCACTTGGCCCCCGATATGCCGTTATAAGCGGTGTAAGCTTTTGCAAAGGCACCACCGGTGCCGCCGCCTACGACAGCGAAACAGATACATTTTCATACTACTCCTGTCAGCAGATCGAAGGCTTTTACCACGGCTCGGGCGATGTTTTTGCCAGCGCCATACTGGGTGCTGTGCTAAACGGAAAAACCGTGGGCGATTCCTTGAAAATCGCCGTGGATTTTACGTTGAAATGCATATGCCGTACCCACGATTACGGCACAGATACCCGCTACGGGCTTGATTTTGAGCAGGAGCTTGGCGGATATATAAAAATGCTTGGATAATAAACAAAAATAACCCCTGAATATCAAGATATTCAGGGGTATTATTTATGCCTTATTCCTGCTTGCCCATGGCAATGCCGTTGTATTCTTCAAAGAATGCCTCGGCAACCTTTTCCATTTTAACAACAAGGCGTGTATCCTTGAACGAAAATGCCATATGCAGCGTGCCAAAATATTTGTCAATCGCCTGCACCTTTATGTGAAGCTTTGCAGGTTCAAGCCATCCGCCGGCAGCGGCGCAATGATATGCGTTTCCGGGGCAAAGCTTGCCTGCTATCATATCAGAATAGCCTGTCTGGGGGAATGTCTGGAAGCGGTTTTCGCCCCAGCCAAATGTTATGGCTTTATCGCCCTGGGCGTTGGTATAATACATTGTTCCGCCATCACTGTCAAGATCAAAGCGCAGCTTTGTAATGCCCATGGGGTTTTCGGAAAGGATGTATGTTTTGCCGGATATTTTTTCTGCCAGCGGGCTGTATTTTTCATCATCCAGCGCATTAAGCTTACGTGTTGATTCATATTGCAAAAGCTCGTTGTATGCATCGGGATCCTCAGGCAAAGGCTCGCCAAGCTTTTCGATTATATCTTCGTACAGAGCGTGGTAAAGTATGAATCTTGAATTTGTGTTGCCCTGGTTATCGGAATTTATGGTAAGAATAAAATCACGCTTGCGGTCGCATATTGCAAACTGGTCGCCCATGCCTACAAATGCAAAGCCGCCATCGGGTGCCTGCCATATCTGATAGCCGTAGCCAATAGAGCTGTGGGAGAAAATGTCATAAATGCTGTTTGCCACATGGAAGGATGATGCCTCTTTAAGATAATCTTCTTTCATATAGCGTTTGCCTTCCCACGTGCCGCCGTTCATAACAAATCGGGCAAAGGTAAGAAGATCCCTTGTGGAGCACATAACGCCCGAATCACCGAAGGAATGTCCGCCGGGACATTCAAGGCAGTAAGCATCCTCGGAAAAACCTATATCACGCAAAAAGCGATCTTTCATAAACTCAAGGAACGGCTTGCCGGTAAGCTTTTCGACAATTACGTTGAGCATGTATGAAACAGGGCTGTCATAGCGGTAAATGGTGCCGGGAATATAACGCTTTTTCCATTGGAAATAAAGCTTTGTGCGGTCATCGGTAAATTCATGGAACCAATCAAGCTGAAGCGCCATGCAGGTTTCCATTTTAAGCGCATCACGGATAGTCATTTCCGCAAGGTATTCATCGCAGTTTTCATCGGTAATGTATTCGGGAAAATACTTTATGAATTTATCATCAAGCGAAATAACTCCGTCATCCACAAGCAAGCCAACTGCAACGGAAACAAAGCTTTTGGAAACCGAATACATACGGTGCTTGAAATCCTTATGAAAAGGTGCATAATAGGTTTCGGAAATGATGTTGTTTCCGCGTGCCATAACAATGGAATGGGTGTTGAGCTTATATTTTTCAAGCTCCTTTATGAAGTATAAAATGTTTTTGGACGAAATACCTGCCGCTTCCGGCGAAATACGTTCAAACATGGTAACACTCCTTTTTTGAATAATGTTAATTCAAGTATAATACAAACAACGCACTTTGTAAATGTCAAAAAGCGATTATCTTGTAAGCTTTTTAACCCATTTATAGCCGTTTACACGAATTGCCGCTGCGGCACATTTGAATATCTGATCGCTGTTGAGGCAGAACACAATGACAAAAGGCTCCCATTCCAACACAAATGCCGCCACAAAGGAAAGCGGAAGCACAATGCCCCATATGCTTACAAGGTCATTTATAAACACAAACTTTGAATCTCCTCCGCCCCGTATTATTCCCACAATAACCGGCATTTCGTACGCAGTACCGATACAGGTTACACACAAAACAAGTATAAACTGCTCTGCCATGCGCTCGGTTTCGGGGCTGAGGTCGTAGCATGAAAGTATGGGATAACGCAACACAAACAGCAATGCGCTTATTATAAGACCGATTATTATAAACATAAGCTGGAGCGTGTTTACATAACCCTTAAGTTTTTTGGTATCGCCCTTGCCTATGGTTTTTCCGATAATTATTGATGTGGCGGAAGCCGCACCGACCGATGCCACTTTAAGCACCTGGAACAGCGTTGTAGCCACGGAATTTGCCGCAATGGCAGACTCGTTCATGTGACCGAGAATAACTGTTTGCAATGCTGTGGAAACGCCGAACATTGCCGCAACTGTTACAAAGTATCCGCAGCGCTTAAGATAATCGCCAACGTAAGTTTTGTCGGCGTGGATGTAATCGCGGAGAGTTACTTTAAGCTTTTTATCGTAGAACGCCAGATAGGCAATAACAATACACAGTTCAATAATGCGCGCGGTAAGCGTGCCTATGGCAGCACCTTTAACTCCCATTTCGGGAGCACCGAAGCGACCTTCGATAAGAGTATAATTTATTCCGCAATTGATGACAAAGGTAACAATGGATATGTAAAATGAAACCTTTACGGTTTCCACCGATCGCAAAAGCGCCAGCAAAAGATTTGTTGCCGCAAAAATAATGTAGGTATATTTTATTATGGAAATGTATTTTACGCCCTCAGCAATTATGGCTTTATCGGGAGTAAAAATACCCACAACCTTTTCAGGAAAGAAAGCTGCGGCACAAAACAGCGCAATTCCCACACTTATGCCCACAATAAGAGCTCCGCAGGAAAGGGATTTTATGGGCTCTGTGCGCTTTTGTCCCCAGTACTGACTGCCGTTTACCACCAGTGCATCGGAA
>JAZSGA010000197.1:0-4819 GCA_045532495.1 Eubacteriales bacterium
GGTGGATGAATGTAATTCGCCTTACAAATCCTATTCCGCGTTTGGCGGAAACCCATATTTTATCGACCTTGACATCCTTGCATCCAAAGGACTTGTAACGGATGCGGAGCTTGAGGAGTACCGTCAGCAAACACCTTACAGTTGCGAATATGTGCGCCTTTACCACACAAGATTTCCGCTTCTTAAAAAAGCGGCACAACGTACCGATGCACAGTACCGCAAAAAGGTGGAAGCTTTTATTGATAACGATGAATACCTGTTAAAGGTGTGCGAATTTATGGCACTCAAGGAGGCAAACGGTCAGTTGCCCTGGAACGAATGGATAATACATACTCCCGATGCCGATGTGCTTTACATGTGGAAATTTATCCAGTACGAATTTTTTACCCAGTGGGAAACCGTAAAAAGCTATGCCAATTCCAAAGGCATAAGCATAATTGGCGATATTCCCATTTATGTTGCCTACGATAGCTGCGATGTGTGGTCCAACAAAGAGCTGTTTTTGCTGGACCGTGATAACAAGCCCCGCTGCGTGGCAGGCGTGCCGCCGGATTATTTTTCTGCCGACGGTCAGCTTTGGGGCAACCCCCTTTACGATTGGAAAAAGATGGAAAAGGACGGCTATGCATGGTGGTGCGGCAGAATGGAGCACATGTTCCGCTTGTTTGACTGTGTGCGCATAGACCATTTCCGAGGGCTTGAATCCTTCTGGAGCGTTCCTGCGGATGCCGAAACCGCAAGGGAAGGCAAATGGGTAAAGGGCCCCGGCAAAAAGTTTATAAATGCCATCAAAAAAGTGGCAGGCGATAAAATGATAATTGCCGAGGATCTTGGCGATATTACCCCCGAGGTGGCAAAGCTTGTGGAATACAGCGGTTTCCCAGGAATGCGTGTGCTGCAGTTTGCATTTCTTTCCGATGAGGATAACCCCCATATGCCCCACAGCTATGTAAACAACTGCATTGCCTACACCGGCACCCATGATAACAACACTTTGCTTGGCTATGTGTGGGAGCTTGATATCGATACCCGCAAAAAGCTTATGGATTATTGCGGCTATACCGATCCCTGCTGGGATAAATGCTATGACAGCGTTATCCGCACGGTGTTTGCATCGGCGGCAGGACTTGTGGTAATGCCCGTGCAGGATCTTCTTGGCTACGGCTCGGATACCCGTATAAATATCCCCGGTAAAGCCGACGGCAACTGGCGTTACCGCGTAACAAGGGAGCAGCTTGACGGTATTGACAAGGAAAAATACCGCAAATTGCATTTTACTTACAAAAGATAGCATGTCTTTTTGCATATAATGACAAAATTACGTCAGTTTATGTGCATTTGCAATAAAAAAGCTTGCCAAATCGGTAGTTGTATGGTATAATCTCTATGCAAAGTGTGTTTTTACGCACAAATTAAATTTTTCAAAAGGAGACAAAACATGAGAACAAAAAGACTTCTCGCTGTGCTGCTTGCGGTTATAACCGTGGTATGCACAATCCCCTTTACAGCTTTTGCCGCTTCTCCCACAGCTGTGGTAATTGACGGCGAAAAAACAGTATTTGTAAGCTCATTTGGTAAAATGAATTACGGCGGCAAATCCTATGTCAGCTTTAAAAACATGGCAGACGCTTTTGCGGCACTGGGTGCCGAAGGCGGACGTATTGTGTTTTCCGGAAATGTAAAGCTTGGCAATTTTGACGGTATACAGTCCCACGGAAAGGTACATATCCAGGGTATTGGTACAAAGTCAACAGGTAACGTGCTTGATTTTACAGGCACAGCCGAGGCGCCCATTACCGAAGTTTCCCTTAAGGGTGACCTGGTTCTGGACTTCCTCAACATCCGTTTTGATGAAAACGCAGTGCTTTTCACCAACGGCTACAAGCTCGAAACCATTAACGAGTTTGATACATACCACACACTTACATATGTGTCCGGCGCCGATAATGTTACAAATTACCCCAATCCTCCCTCTGTTGCCCCCGGCACCACCGACGGTGAGGTTGCATCCGTTATTCTTGAATCCGGTACCTACAACAACGTAACAGTTGGTGCTGTTAACGGCAAAACCGTAAACAGCGATACCTTTGCAAGACTCAACGGCGGCAATTATGCAAGCGTTGTTGCAGGTTCTGCCAACGGCGCAATGACCGGCAACGCAAAGCTTTATGTGGCTGATGGCAAGATCGATTCTCTTGTTGCAGGTTCCACAGGCGGCACTATCAACGGCAATATTTCCGTAGAAGTTGTGGGCGGTAAAGTTGAAAACGCTTCTATCGGTGCTGCTGCAGGCGCAACCGTAAACGGCAACGTTACATTCATAATCACCGGCGGCACCTTTGCAAACCAGATCACAAACGCAGGTGCGATTAACGGTAAAAAGATAATAATCTTCAACCCAGGTGCCACAGCAACTGTTGCCGGTGGTGCTGCAGATTACCTTATCAAGCTTGACGGCGGTCTTTGCGAACCCGTATTCGAAAACGGCGCACTTAAAGGCTTCCGCATTACCGATACCAACGGTATCCCCTCCAAGTCCATTAAAGTTAACGGTGCGGATGTAAACTCCGAAAACGGTGTTTATAACCTTTCCGCAGGCACAAGCAACGTGGTTGTTACCACAACCATAAAGCCCGAGCTTAACAAAAACGCAAACTACGTTGCAGGTTATACCGACGGCACCTTCGGCCCCGAAAAGAACATGACCAAGGCAGAGGCTGCCACACTTCTTTCACGCACAATTATCGACGAAAACCTTATCAAGGGCGTTGTAAACGCATCCTTCCAGGACGTTGAAGACGGTGCATGGTACGAATCCTACATCGGTTTCCTTGAAAAGCTCGGATATCTTGAACTCGTTGCAGATGACAGCGGCACAAGATTCTCTCCCAACGAAAATATCACCCGTGCACAGTTTGTACAGATGGTCTATAAGATCATGTCAAAAAATACAACCTCAAAATCCACAAAGCTTGTTGCTGTTTCGGACGTTGATAGCAACAATCCTTACCTTGAAGCAGTAAGCTATGCTGTATCCAACGGCATTGTTGCAGGTTATCCCGATGGCACATTCAAGCCCGATAACAACATCACCCGTGCGGAAGTTGTTACCATCGTAAACCGCATGCTGGGCAGAACTCCCACAGGCAATGCGGGTGCAAACAACTTCAGCGATATAGCTTCTCACTGGGCAAACGGTCAGGTGCTTGCAGCATGCAACCCCGAAGGCGTTGCATGGACAGCCACAGTAAGGAACACAGAATATGTTCTTACGGGTAAATCTGCTGCAGAATATATTCCCGCACTTTATGAGCAGGGAAAGAACCTTGATGCAGAGTCTATCCAGCGCGGTGTTGACGTTATCACCGAACAGATGAAGAAGGATATCCTTAACACCCCCAACACAGCGGAAATTTACGCTGACAGAATGTCCGGCAACACATATTACATTTCTGAAAAGAACGGTAATGACGAAAACGACGGTAAATCCCCCGAAACAGCAGTTAAAACCCTTGCAGGTCTTAATAAAGTTCTCCGCTTCCCCCAGAAGGGTACAGCGTTCCTGTTTGAGCGTGGCGGTGTTTACCGCGGAACTGTTTCTGCCGCAACAAACGGCCTTGTTATCGGTTCCTACGGCGAAGGCCCCAAGCCCATCATCATGCAGTCCAAAAAGAACTATGCCGACCCCGCACTGTGGGTAGAAACCGCATGGCCCAACGTATGGAAGTGTACCGATAAACTCAACAATGTTGGTGTTATCGGCTTTGACCACGATCTGCAGGATTATTCCGCAGCCACCTACGATGAAACCTATGGTATCATCATGAACGCCAACCTGTTTGACGTTAAGGGCGTTCAGAGCCTTTCCAACGACCTCGAATTCTACTCTGTTCTTTCCAACGACCAGACAACCGGCGGCACAGTTTCGCAGAACGAACTTTACCTTTACAGCAAATCCGGCAACCCCGGCGAACGCTTTAAGTCCATCGAAATCGGCGAAAACGTTGCCATTATTTCCGGTAAGGGTAACGATGTTGTTATCGATAACATCTCCTTCAAGTTCACCGGCGGCCACGGTATGGGCGGCGCAGGCGGATGCAAAAACCGTACTGTAACCAACTGTATCTACTCCTGGCTGGGCGGCTCTGTGCTTTCACTCGACTTCCGTGGTGACGGTAAGCCCGTTAACTACGGTAACGCAGTTGAAATCTTCGGTTCCTGCAACGGTTACTATGTAAAGAACAACTGGATGTACCAGATCTACGATACAGGTGTTACCCACCAGTATTCCGATTATCCCGCTTGTACAATGGAAAACATTGAATACGAAAAGAACCTTATCGAGCTTTGCCACTGGGGTATTGAATACTATAACTCCGATGACGGCAGCGTTCCTGCATCACGTAAATATATGAAGAACGTTTACATGGCTTACAATGTTGTAAACAACACAGGTTACGGTTGGGGCTCCATTACAAGATACAGACAGCGTGGCTCTTATGCACACTGCGGCTATAGCCTTGCAAATGCCAACGAAAACGAGCTCACCGAATATAACATTTACAACAAGAGCGCAGGTTATGTAGTATACCTGGTTGCAAACTCCAAGGAAGTTTTCCGCAAGAACATCTATATCCAGACAGTAGGCGACCGTCTCGGCCTGCTCAGAGGTACTTACAGAGATTGCGATTATAACGCAGCAGAGTACTTCGCAAAAGACCTCGGTGACGATTCCTCTATCGTTATTGTAGTTGAAAAGTAATTTGTAAATCCCCATTTACAAAATCAAAGATCCGCCTTTTATAAGGCGGATCTTTTG
>JAZSGA010000225.1:0-2965 GCA_045532495.1 Eubacteriales bacterium
TATTCCGTTTGCTCCTCACAATCCTTCCGGCCCCGTGGCAAACGCTGCCACACTGCAGCTGGCAGCCACTTGCCCCAACTTTGAGATACTTGAAATAATGTATTCCGATGTGGAATGGCGCAGCGATGTGACAAACGAAAGTCTCGAATATGCCGACGGCTACATGACAATTCCCGATAAACCCGGCCTTGGCATTGAAATAAACGAAGAAGCATGCCTTGAGCACCCATACAGCGTTCATACTTTGAGGCACTACACCGGCGCTCTTACAGATATAAGACCGGCGAAAACCAAGTTTTATTTTTAAAGGCGGTAAAACAAAATGAAAACTCCCGACAGAGTTCTCAAAATCACGCCGCATAATGTAAAAAACAACACGGCTGTTTTGAGTTATGATCCTTTTACTGCCGATATTTCCTGCAAAAAACTGATGCTGGAATTTGATCAGAATGGCGGATATGAATGGGAAGAGAACGATTATCTGATCCTCGATCTTGAATTCACAGCCGATTCGCGTACGTTTGTGCATTGCGATTTTTACACTAACGGAGAGAGTATAATCAATCTGAATTACAGTATAATTCCAAACCACCGTATAAAAGTTGTTTTTTCTATGCAGGAAATGAAGTCCGACAGATTCTACCTCACACCTTACCCGGGGAATCTTAAAGGGCATAACACAGGCAAGGTTACGCATATATCAAAGATCGATAAGGTTGCATTATCCACGACCAATGTAAAAAACGGTGGCAAGATCATTATATACGGCGCTTATCTTTCAAATGAACTTCCCGATTTTACCGTTTGTGGCGATATAATGGTCGATAAATTCGGTCAGAACGCACAAGCCGAGTTTGACGGTAAGATCCGAAACGAGCAGGAGCTTTGCGAATATATCGAAAGTGAATATGAAAAAGCGCTTTGTTCGAAAGGCTACTGTAATCCCGATTGGAACAGTTACGGCGGATACACAAAAATAAGATTTGACAAAACAGGCTACTTTAATACCCATTATGACGGAAAACGTTGGTGGCTGGTTGATCCCGATGGTTGCGCATTCCTTTCCAACGGCGTATGCTATGGTACACGCATGGGTGTGCACGGATTTGTGGACGGTATGGAAAACCTTTTTGAATGGCTTCCGGATAAGGATGACAAGCAATTCAAAAACGCCTGGAGCCTTGCTTCAAGTATTCCCGAGTTTATAAAGCGCAACGGAGAGCAAGCGGGAAAAACGCGAAAAATGTTCAATTTTGCCAGGGCCAATATGATCCGTGTTTTCGGTAATGATTGGTGGGAAAAATGGGTAACCATCAACAGTGCCCGCCTTAAGGAATGGGGATTCAATACAATTTCCGTGTGTGTAAATAACTATTTTGATGAAAATGTTTACGATTATCTCAAAAAAGCAAAAATACCGTATACATGGACTCTTAAAAAATTCCCCAAAACATCAAAAATGATCTTCCGCGATTTTCCCGATGTGTTCTCGGATGAATATAAGCAGCTGTGCGCCGAGTTTGCAAAGCAACTTGAACCGCTTTCCGATGATCCGTATATGATAGGGTATTTTATAAACAACGAGCCCGAATGGATCGTTTCGGATAGGGTAAACATTGCCGAAAGGCTTATAACCTCGGATCAGCAGTTGGAATCCAAAAAAGAACTTATAAAGTTTTTGAAAAATAAATATACAACAGTTGATGCTTTCAACAAGGCGTGGGAGTTTGATATATCAGAATTCGACGAGCTTTTTTCGCCTGTTGATGAAAATACAATCACATCTGCCGGTGCAAAAGCGGATCTTGAAGAATTCCGGCAAATTATGATATCTGCTTATAACCGCATACCGGTTGAAGCCGTTAAGGTTTATGCACCAAACAATATGTGCCTGGGAATGAGATATCCGCACGTTAAAGAGGGCAGCTTTGCCGGAAGCGAGTTTTATGATTCATTTTCTTTCAATTGCTACAGCCGACACCCCGCAGATATGTTTGAAATCGCAAACAAATGCACAAAAACACCTTTTATGGTTGGTGAATGGCACTATGGCTCATATGATACCACACATTTGTGCTCAGCACTTGTGTCTTGTAAAGATGAAACCGAGCGTGGCAAAGCTTGCTCGAACTACATAAAAACAGCTTTTTCAAATTATCAGCTTGTGGGAGCTCATTATTTTGAATATAATGATCAGCCTTATCTTGGCAGGTTTGACGGCGAAGCGATGCCGCACGGTTTGATATCTGTTACAAACCGCCCATACAGCAAATGCCTTGAATATTTTGCAAAGGCAAACCGCAGCTTATATGAAATAGCTTTGGGTACCGATGATATAGAATATTACGATGTTGAATTTACCGAAAGCTTCTGACAGGAGGATTTTTAAAAAATGAATAAATGTGTATTTGTTACCGGTGGCACAGCCAATACCGGTCTTGGAATAGTTGAAAAATTTGCATCCGAGGGTTACAATGTTTTTGTGGGCAGCAGAAACGGTGAAAATGCAACCGAGGTTGCTGCTGCGATTTCCGAAAAATACGGAGTTTTTTCCAAAGGTTACGAAACCAAAGTGTTTGATGAGGAAGATGTAAAACGCATTTTTGCCGATATCGAGAGCATGGGATACCTTTTGGATTGCCTTGTGCTTTGTGCGGCAAATCTTGGAATACGTCAGCAGTTTTTAACAGTTTCCATGGAAGAATTTATGGACGTTATCAACACAAACATCGGCTGGAATTTTATGCTCTGCCGTGAAGCAGCAAAGCAGATGATGAAAAAGGGAAAAGGATCGATAGTATTTATTAACTCCAACACGGCATATCGTGCTATCCCCGACAGAATAAGCTATGTTGCATCAAAAAGCGGCGCGTTGGGCCTTGTTCGTGCTCTTGCCATGGATCTCGGCAAGTATAACATCCGAGTAAACGCTGTGCTTCCCGGTATGATAAAGACCGACCGCTGG
>JAZSGA010000027.1:0-3817 GCA_045532495.1 Eubacteriales bacterium
AAAGCTCTTATTATGATAGCAATTGCATGCCTTCTCATGTTCCTTGCTATCGGCAAGGGATTCGAACCTCTGCTTCTGCTTCCCATCGCATTTGGTATGCTTCTTACAAACCTTCCCGGTGCAGAAATGTTCCACGAAGAGCTTTTTGCCAACGGTCATGTGCACTGGAATCTGTTTAACGCATCCAACGCTATCCCCGTAGGTCTTATAGACGTTCTTTACCTTGGCGTAAAGCTCGGTATTTATCCTTGTCTTATATTCTTTGGTGTCGGAGCAATGACAGATTTTGCTCCCCTTATCGCTAACCCCAAGAGTCTTCTTCTTGGCGCAGCTGCACAGCTTGGCATATTTATCACCTATGTTGCAGCATCTGCTATGGGATTTACTCCTGCAGAAGCAAGCTCCATTGGTATTATAGGCGGCGCTGACGGTCCTACTGCTATTTATGTTACAAGCCGTCTTGCTCCCCATCTCCTTGGCCCTATCGCTGTTGCTGCTTATTCTTACATGGCTCTTGTGCCTGTAATTCAGCCTCCGATCATGAAGCTTCTTACCACCAAGAAGGAAAGAATGATCGAAATGACAGCGCTTCGCACAGTGTCCAAGAAAGAAAAGATACTCTTCCCCATCGTTGTAACTATATTTGTTGCTATTCTTGTTCCTTCCGCAGCTCCCCTTGTTGGATGCCTTATGCTTGGTAACCTGTTCAAGGAATGCGGTGTTACCGAACGTCTTTCCAAGACAGTTCAGAACGAGCTTATGAACATCGTTACAATATTCCTTGGTATATCCGTTGGTGCAACTGCTACCGCAGATACTTTCCTTGCATGGGGCACACTCAAAATCATTGCTATGGGTGTTGTTGCATTTGGTCTTGGTACAGCCGGCGGCGTTATTCTTGCCAAGTTCATGAACCTGTTCCTCAAGAACAAGATCAATCCTCTTATCGGTTCTGCAGGGGTTTCTGCAGTACCTATGGCAGCTCGTGTTTCGCAGATGGTTGGTCAGAAAGCTAATCCCAAAAACTTCCTTCTTATGCACGCCATGGGCCCCAATGTTGCAGGCGTTATAGGCTCTGCAATTGCCGCAGGCGTACTTATGTCATTGTTCGGTTGATAATCAACAGCCTTCACACAGGGCTCCGACAGCCCTGTGTGCGACCATAAATCTTGTCGGAGAAAGAGATAACCAAAATGGCTAAAAATCCACTTAAAATAACAGACACCATTCTGCGTGATGCTCATCAGTCCCAGGCGGCTACAAGAATGCGTATCGAGGATATGCTTCCCGCTTGCGAGCTTCTTGACAACATGGGATACTGGTCTCTTGAATGTTGGGGCGGCGCTACATTTGATTCCTGCATGCGTTTTCTTAACGAAGACCCCTGGGAAAGACTGCGTAAGCTTAAAAAAGCTATGCCCAAAACCAAGCTCCAGATGCTTCTGCGCGGACAGAATATCCTTGGTTACAAGCACTATGCAGATGATGTTGTAGAAAAATTTGTAGCTAAATCCATCGAAAACGGTATTGAAGTTATCCGTATATTCGATGCTCTTAACGACCCCAGAAATATGCGTATGGCTATGGAAAGCTGTAAAAAATACGGTGGTATATGCGAAGCTGCCATAAGCTACACAGTTTCCCCCGTTCATAACGAAGAATACTTTGTTAAGCTTTCCAAGCAGCTTGAAGAAATGGGTGCAGATGTTATATGTATCAAGGACATGGCAAACCTTCTTCTTCCTTACGATGCTTATTCTCTTGTTGAAAAGCTTAAGCAGAATGTAAATGTCCCCATTCACCTTCATACACACAACACCACCCGTACCGGTGATATGGTCAACCTTATGGCTGCTCAGGCGGGTGTTGATATCGTTGACTGTGCGCTTTCACCTCTCGCTAATGGTACTGCTCAGCCTGCAACAGAATCGCTTGTTGCAACACTTGCAGGTACCGACAGAGATACCGGTCTTGATCTTTCCAAGCTTTCTGAGGCTGCTGCTCACTTCCGCAAGGTGGCTGCAAAGCTTAAGGAACAGGGCTCTCTTGACCCCAAAGTTCTTAATGTTGATACCAACACCCTTCTTTATCAGGTTCCCGGCGGAATGCTTTCCAACCTCATTTCCCAGCTTAAGCAGGCAAATGCAGAAGACAAGTACTATGATGTTCTTGCTGAAATTCCGCGAGTAAAAGAAGACTTCGGTTATCCTCCGCTTGTAACTCCCACCAGCCAGATCGTTGGTACACAGGCAGTACTTAACGTACTTTCCGGTGAACGTTATAAGATGGTTACAAAGGAATCCAAGGGTCTTTTGCGCGGTGAATACGGTCAGCTTCCCGGCGTTGTAAATGAAGAAGTGCGCAAAAAGGCCATAGGTGATGACGAAGTTATCACTTGCCGCCCTGCAGATAACATCGCCCCCGAACTTGAAAAGTATAAAGAAGAAACCAAGGGCATTGCAAAGAGCGAAGAAGACGTTCTCAGCTACGCGCTGTTCCCCCAGGTTGCTTCAAAGTTCTTCGATGTGCGTGATGGCAGAGTTGCTGCTCCTGAAACAGAAGCTCCCAAAACCAAAGCGGAAACCACTTCCGGCGGTGTTAAAGTTATCTACGTTCAGGATCTTATGAAATAAAAGCTGTGCCCACGACTTTGACGTGGGCACTTTTTTCAAAATCAGGAGGAAATATGAATATAGATTTTGTACTCGAATCTGTTATAAACTGGCTTGCTACAACGGGCATAAAAGTACTTTTGAGCTTTGTTTATGTAGGCATAGCTTTCCCCGTGATAAACAGAATCACAAAGGTTGTTAAAAACAGACTTGAAGCAAAAAATGTAGATAAAACCATAACAAGAACCGCATGCTATATATTGAAAATAGGTCTTAAAATCCTTATAATATGTGGAATACTCGGATATTTCGGAATAGATACCGCAAGCGTTTCCGCACTTATTGCAACTCTTGGTGTAGGTGTTGGTCTTGCTGTTCAGGGCTCACTTTCTAACTTTGCGGGTGGTGTTCTTCTGCTTCTTACACGTCCGTTTAAAGTTGATGATATGATCGAAGTTCAGGGTTATATCGGTGTGGTTGAAGATATACACATCATTTACACAACACTTTCAACCGTAGATGGTAAAGTAATATCCATTCCAAACGGTGCGCTTGCAAATGGCACAATCGTTAACTACAGTGTTAAATCGGAAAAACGCCTGGATGAAGTGTTCTCCATTTCGTACGGCAATGATTTCGAAAAAGCCAAGAAAATAATTACAGATGTATGTGAAAAACACGATCTTATTCTTAAGGATAAAGAAATTTTCTGTCGTGTATCAAAACATTCTGCAAGTTCTGTCGATATAACTCTGCGTGTATGGACAAATGCCTGTGACTACTGGGCTGTTCATTTTGATTTGCTCGAACAGATCAAAAAACGTTTTGACGAAGAAGGCATCGAGATTCCTTACAATCAGATCGACGTTAACATTAAGAATAAATAAAATTATTAATTCCGCCTTTAAAACATGGGCGGAATTATTGTATATTATGTATTAATAATGATGGCGAAATATTGACAAAAAGCGCAAAATGGTATAAAATATTATATTGATAATTTTGCAATTTTTAAACAGGAGTAATATATGCAGAGTGGTAACAGCCCAAAGTTATATTCATGTCGCAATTGCGGCTCTAAATTTTCACCTGAGCATACAGGAGGAATATGTCCTTACTGCAAAAGCACAAGTCAAGAGCTTATACATCATCAACGTATAAATCACCGCAGAAAACAGATTCGAAAAAAACAGCTTCGTACAGCA
>JAZSGA010000021.1:0-3028 GCA_045532495.1 Eubacteriales bacterium
GCCTGTTCTTATCTCTTTAAGCATGGCAGGCATAATGACCTTGCTGGGCACGGGACGAGTGTGGTCACTTGCAATGATAACAATATTATTCTTTCCCTTTGCCAACTCACAAAGTCTTGGAGAATCCACAGGGTTTTCTATAGCTTTCTGCACAAGAGTACACTGATCTGCTTCGGGCTTGTATTCTTTGATGGAAGAAGTAAGCACGGCAGACAAGTATTTTTCATCAAAATCATAACTAATTTTTGTTTTTCCGTAAGGGAACTGTATTTTTTTCATTTTGTATCCATCCATTATTAAATTTATAGTTAACTATCTGAGTCTATTCATATAGTTATATATCTATTTTTCTTTCTTTGAAGTAATACTCCTTATCGCGGTCACCAATTTCACGCAAAACTCTGCAAGGATTACCAACCGCCACAACACCTGACGGTATATCCTTTGTAACAACACTACCTGCACCGATAACGGTATTATCTCCGATTTTCACACCGGGGACAATAACGACGCCTGCACCTATCCAGCAATTTTTGCCGATATAAACAGGGGCATTATATTGATATCCCTTCTGTCTCAATTCAGGATCAACAGGATGCCCTGCCGTTGCTACTGTAACATTTGGTCCAAACAATGTGTAATCACCCACATAAATATGGGTATCATCCACCAATGTAAGGTTGAAATTTGCATATACATTTTTGCCAAAATGTACATGCTTGCCGCCCCAGTTTGTGTGCAAATGGGGTTCGATATAGCACCCCTCACCTATCTCAGCAAACATGTTCTTCAAAAGAGCATTTCTTTTATCAAGCTCTGTGGGACGTGTACTGTTAAAATCATAAAGAATGTCAAGACGTTTGAACTGCTCTTTTAATATTTCTTCATCACAAGGCAAATACAGATCGCCATTATGCATTTTATCGTAAAAACTCATTTATGCTTCCTTTCTTAAAACATTCCTGTTGATTTCAATATGAATATCCAGCAAAACAGCGTCACAAGACAAAGTGCTGATGATATAACAACAAGGCTTGAAGCAAGATCTGTGTCGCCGCCCATCTGCTGAGCCATTGCGAAAGATGATGTAGCAACCGGAGTTGCGAAAGTGGCAAGCAGACATGCAAGAGATTCACCTCTGAAACCAACCGCCACTGCAAGCAGCAGCATTACGGCAGGAACAATAATAAGACGGCATGCCACTGTGATTATAAGCTCTTTTGTGTGAACCTTTACACCAGAAAAATCAAAGAAAGCACCAAGAATAATTATTGCAAGCGGAGATGCAATAGCCGCTACGTTTGAAACAGATTCTTCAATAACAAACGGCAATTTTATTCCCGTAGCAAAAAACAATACTCCAACCGCACACCCGATTATAAGCGGATTAAGTGCAACACTTTTTAAAAGCTCAGTAAGCTTAACTTTCTCCGTGCCCGGCTTAAAACGTTCCAAAGCCACAACAGCTAACAAATTGAACAAAGGAACAACAAAAGCAACCATTAGCGATGTAAGGCCACCTGCTCCTTCGCCGCACACATATGTGGCAAGGGGTATACCAAGTATCGCATAATTTGAACGGAACAGCCCCTGAAGCACAACGCCTCTGACAGCATTTTCTTTAGATATGGCAAGCACAAGAAAATATCCGATAAGAAAAATCGCTACTGTACCGCCCCAGGCAAATAAAACAAGTTTAAAGTCAAAAACCTCTTGGGTGTCACAACTGTATATATTATAGAACAGTAAAACGGGTATAAATATATTGAATACAAGCTTATTTACAGCATTAAAGCCCTGCTTATCGGTTATTTTAACACTTTTAAGCACATATCCAAGCAACATAAGCAAAAATATCGGTGCAACTGCTTCAAATGATATCTTAAGACTTTGCATTTTTCACCTATTTAAATATTAAATCAAAAATTGTTTTCAGGCATTGCTGATGCTGTTTTCTTATACAATAAAGCAGCAAGTATTACCGCAAAAATTCCCGAAATTAGCTTACCAATTATCATTTCGGGAATATATGATGCATCAAATGACATGGTAAAAGCAAGATGCCCTGCAAATGTAAATGCCGCAGAAACAGCAAAGGCGGAATTAAGCATTGCGCCTTTATTATCCATACGGTTCATAAGCTCAAAAGTTGTAACATTTGTGGCAAGCGAAGATACAAAACCGATTGCAGAAGAACGGTTTATACCTGCTCGCTCACCTATTTTACTTATGGGTTTGGCAAGCAGCTTTGACAATACATGAATAAACGGGAAAGCTCCTGACATAACAATAGATGCATTGAAGCAAACTTCTGCACCGTATTCTATGGTTTCAAGTCCTTTTATAAGTTCAATACCGGCAAGCTTTTTAAGAATACCAAGTGCAAGACCGAATGTGATAAGAATTTTCATAAAAGTGCCGAATGCGCCAAAAATTTTAACACATAGATCGGGGGCCAGCAATAATCCAACAGCTATTATCACAGAAATTATTATAAGAGGAAGAAGATTAATAATAAGAGCCGCAAGAGGTATCTTCGAAATCAGACCTGCAAAAAAGCATCCAACAGGTATTGTAACAATACCGCACAAAAGGCCAAGCAAAAGCGGCTTATGCATATCTTTTCTTACAGTAGTAAGCGCATAAGGAATGGTAAACGAGATAGTACATCCCATCATGGAGGATACAACAAGCGCATTATACATGCCGATATTGTTATCTATTGCCACCTGCTTTGCAAGCGGTGCACCGCCCATATCATTGGCAAACAAAGATGCAGGTATTATAGACGGGTCTAATCCAAAAGTGGTGTAAATAAATGAAAAACAAGGCGCAAGCAGCTCTGCAATGAATGGTGATATTACTATCATACCGATCATGGAAAGAGACATTGTTCCAAGCAGTTTAAAACCCCTTTCAAACTGTTCGGAAAGTCCCAGTTTACCACCTATCATTCTGTCAAACGCTGCAATCATCGAAAAAACAACGACGATTAATGTAATAATATCCATAAATCCTCCGATTCAGA
>JAZSGA010000111.1:0-9738 GCA_045532495.1 Eubacteriales bacterium
TCCTTGCTGTCTGTTGCGGATAAAAGCATCTTTTTTAATTATATCAGAAACAATTTCAGTCTTTATATATAATCTGTAAATAATTTCTTGGTTTTTAATAACATCGGGGATTGTTTCTGTGTTTTCTGCCACATATATTGCATATTCTTCGTTTATAATATTCTGTCCTTTATTCAGCGGAATATTATACGAAACGGAATCGGTTTGAGGAACAATTGATGTAAAATCAACACCGTCGGAAGTTATTACCGCAAATATGTTGCCGATTACGGAAATTCTTTTGATACCGCCGTTTTTACAAATATCTTCAACAGCCTGTGCTATGGCACTGACTTTTGTGTGTGATATAAATTCGGTTTTGTCAAACTGTAAATTGTACAGCTCGCGGATATACCTGTGTTGCATAGCAAGCGGCAAAGATCGTATTTCGGATACCGTAAGTTTTTTTTGCATAAGATCATCCAGCATATCGCCGAACATTTCTTTATCCAGCCTTGCAGAATCCGAAAGTCGGAATATTGATTGTTCAACTTCGGGATTGAGATTTTTGAGCTGAGGAATTATGCTGTGACGCAAAAAATTGCGGGTATAGTGCTCATCGCTGTTGGTGCTGTCGGTAACATAATCCTGACCTGCGTTGCAAAGATAATCCTCTATCTGCTGACGTGAGGATTCGATGAGCGGGCGTATAAAACTTTCTCTTACCGGCGGAATACCGCAAATGCCGTCGGGGGAAGTTCCTCTGCATATGTTGAAAATAACAGTTTCGGCGTTGTCCGACATGGTGTGCGCCGTGGCGGTTTTATTTGCGCCCAAAATTTCTGATGCACGTTCAAAAAAATCGTATCGCACATTTCGGGCTACGGTTTCCATACTACCGTGGCTGTTTTTTTGAATTTCCGGAACATTTACCTTTTCCGAATGGAAAGGTATTCCGTTTTTTTCGCACAGCCTGCGTGAAAATTCCTCGTCGCAGTCTGCCTCATATCCGCGGATGCCGTGGTTAAGGTGGCATGCGCACAGCGCAAAGCCATGCCTTTGCGACAAGGCTTTAAGAGAAAGTAACAAACAAACCGAATCCGCACCGCCGGAAAGGGCCACCATAACGGTGTCGTTGGGGGATATCATGTCGTATTTGAAAAGTGTTGTTTCCACACGCTTTTCAAACATAAACATTTTGCGCTGTTCGGGAGTTCTGTAGTTAATTTCCGTCGTCATGCGTGCTGTCCACCGAAATGAATTTTGTATACTGACCGTACCAGCCAAGATCTGCCTTGCCGGTGGAGCCGTGGCGGTTTTTGGAAATTATACACTGGGCGATGTTTTGAAGTGACGGGTCATCTCTGTTGTAATAATCGTCACGGTACAAAAACATAATAATATCCGCGTCCTGCTCAATGGCACCGGAATCTCGAAGGTCGGATGCCATGGGAGTTTTATCTGTTCTACCTTCAACGCCACGGTTAAGCTGAGCACAAGTTATAACGGGAACCTGAAGATCCTTTGCCAAAAGCTTGAGATTTCGGGATATTTCACCTATACGCACAGCCTGATTAGGGTTGTCGGTATCGGAATTCATAAGCTGCAGGTAATCGATTATAACAAGGCCGAGATTTTTGACACGGCGGAGCTTTGCTTTCATCTGAGTAACGGTTATGCCGGACGTATCATCGATAAGAATGTCGGTTTCCGAAAGCACACCTGCCGCACGGGCAAGATTTGTCCAGTCGGTATCCTCAAGCTCGCCGCTGCGCATTTTATAGCTGTCAATAAGCGCTTCGCTGGAAAGCATACGGGAAACGATCTGTTCGTTGGACATTTCCAACGAAAAAATAGCAACAGCCTTTTTCTTTTTGCATGCCACATTTGTGGCGATGTTAAGACAAAAAGCGGTTTTACCCATACCTGGGCGTGCGCCAACTATTATAAGGTCGCCTTTTCCCATGCCTATAAGGAGCTTGTCGATTCCGCTGAAGTAGGTGGGAATACCCATGGCAGCTTCACGGTCGGTCAAAAGCTCTTGCAAATGAGCATAGTGCTGCATAATTACATCACGGATGTGAGTAAAGCCCTTTACCTGATCGGAGGCTATTTTGAATATCTCCTGCTCGGCGTTATCAATGATGGTTTCGGCATCGCCTTCGGCGGCATATGCCATTTCGGAAATCTTTTCGGAAGCGGCCAAAAGTTTTCTGAGCATGGATTTTTCGCTTATTATTCTGGCGTAGTCCGTTATATTGCCCGAAACGGGAACAGAATCGGATAAAAGCTTAATGTAGCTTTTGTTTTTTGCTGTATCTGATTCGCCGTTTTGCACAAGCATATCCAATATATTTACTATATGAATATTCCTGCTTTGCAAAAACAGTGACTGAATAGCTTCGAATATTCCGCGGTGGATTTCAATGTAAAAATCGTCCGCGCGAACAAGGTTTGCCACATCCTTGAATCTGTCGGGATCGTTTATAACAGATCCCAGCAAAGCCTGCTCGGCTTCGGTTGAAAAAGGTAAGCGGCGCGGGGTATCAATGTTTGTGGCGGTAAATTCCTGTGCCATTTTTATTTTCTCATTCCTTTGAAGCGATAACTACGGAAAGCTTTCCGGGTACTTCGGGGTGCAGCTTTACATCAAGGGTGTAGCTGCCGTAGCATTTGATGGCGCTGTCAAGCACGATCTTGCGCTTGTCAATTTCAATATCAAACTGCTTTTTGAGTTCTTCTGCTATTTCCTTGGAGGTTATAGCACCGTAAAGGCGCTGATCTGCGCCGGAACTTGCGTATATTTTAACGGTTATGCTTTGAAGCTTTTCGGCTGTTTCCTTGGCGTGCTTTTTTTCTTCGGCAAGCTTATGTGCCTTTGCTTCTTCCTTGGTTTTGATTTCGTTCATGATGGTGGGAGTAAGCTCTGCTGCAAGCTTTTTGGGGAACAAAAAGTTTCTTGCGTATCCGTCGGATACGTTAACAACTTCGCCTTTTTTGCCCTGTGCTTTTACATCCTGCAAAAGTAATACTTTCATTTTTTATACCTCCGGTATTGTGATTGATTTTATTGTTTTGTGTGTGATAATTGTGCGTCGATTGCGTTTTTAAGCATTTCGGTTGCCTGCTGCAGGTCGGTATCCTTAAGCAGTGCGCCTGCGGAGTCAAAATGCCCACCGCCGCCAAGGGACTCGGCAATAAGCTGAACATTTATGGTGCCGTCGGAACGCGCCGAAATATTTATGCTGTTTTCGATTTCAGCCAGCACAAAGGTGGCTGAAACTCCGGAAATGTTTAACAGCCTATCGGCACTTTTGGACGATACCAGCTTTGTTTGACTGGCGTTGTCGGAAGGAATTACCGAAGTGGCTATTATAATGTTTTCGCGGTATATGGAAATGTTGTTTTCAATGTTGGATTCATACAAAAAATCGTCAAGGCTTGTTCTGAAATATGCCTGGGCATCGTTGGGGTCTGCGCCTTGTGAACGAAGGAACAAAGCAGCACTAAAGGTTTTGGTTCCCGTGTTCTTTTTAAAGTTGTTTGTGTCCAGTATAATTCCCGCAAACAAAAGCTCGGATTCGATTTTTGTAAGACTTCCCTGCGGTAATGCATATTCTGCAATTTCGCTTATGAGTTCGGATGCGGATGAAGCAGAGGGCTCAATATATGCAAGCTTTGGTGGAATAAGATATTCCTCCTGCACCTTGCGGTGATGGTCGATGATAGCATAATTTACGCAGTTTTCGTATATCTCTCGGGATTCAAACAAATCGGGGTTGTTTGTATCGCAGATAATAAGCAACGTATCGGAACGTACCATATCCTGCGCGGATGCCGCATCGGTAAAAAGCTCATAGTAATAGTTCATTCCGCGCATTCTTTGAAAGATGGGCTTTAAATTTGCATCGTGCAGATTGATTACTATTTTTACCGGCTTTTGCAGATGGGTGGCAATGCGTGCGGCGGCAACGCATGATGCGATACTGTCGTGATCGCAGAATTTGTGTCCCATAACAAGCACGTTTCCGCTTTGATTTATAAGATTAACAAGTTCACCTGCCACAACTCGTGAGCGGATCTTTGTTTTTTTCTGAACGGTTTTTGTTTTTCCTCCGTAATACTCTGTTGTACTTTCGGTGCGGAAAACCGCCTGGTCTCCTCCTCGCTGAAGCGCAATTTCAAGTGCACTGCGTGCGGCGGATTCTTTTTCCTGAAGTGTGCCGGGAATATTGGAAATGCCAATGGATGCGGTAACAGGTACTGTTGCACCTTCGACTTCGGTATCTCGGATACTGTCAAGAATATCAAATTTTGATGCAAGCACACCGTCAAGGTATTTCTGCTCAAAAATTACAAGGTATTTGTCACGCTCGTATTCCTTCACAATGCCGTGAAGGTTTTTGCTCCATTCCGAAATGAGTCCTGCCACGCCGGCAGAAACACTACGGTATTTATCCTGAGCAAACTCAAGCGATTCACCTATGTTATCGAGCATTATAAAAGCCACAACGGCATTTTGCTCCGCAAGCTGTTTCTGAGCAGCAACAAGCTCGGACTTGTCATCAAGGACAACTATGCAGAAATGCTTTCCTCCCGATACCAGCGCATAGCCGGACACAGTATATTCCAGATTGTTGTAGTTTACGGAAAAGGTTGCACCGGATTTGAGTTGTTCAAGACGTGCTGGGGTAAGCGCAGAGCTTATTGTTTCGGCAGCGTTTTTGCCGTAAAGCGAATGACGCGATTCGGATTTTGATATAAAAGCAGCATTGTACCATATGATGTTGCTGTCAGAATCCAGAATAACAACAGGGGTGCGGAATTTTGTTACAAAGTCCAAAGTTATTCCAACGATGGCGTTGTTTTCGCTCCACACGGCACCGGGATTGTGTTCCTTGCCGTAAAGAATAAAGGAAATTGCGGTATATATAATTATTATAGCAATTCCCAACGGGAAAAATAACGGTTTTTTTATGCCGAAAACTACAGTAAGCAAAGCCAAAGCTGATAATGCGGCAATTACGTATTTTTGAGAAATGGCGGATTTGAGCTGTTTAAAAAAATCTTTCAAAAGATAAGCCACCTCCGAAAGTGATATTATAAGTTATTCGGTAAACGGTGCACGGGTGTTTTTTGTAATATAATACATTCCCATGATTATAAGAACAGTGGTGCCAAGATTGCCAAGCACAATGGAGGCAATGAATGCGAGCACTTTAAATACATTTGAGGTAAAACGCGACATGCCTTTTCCCTGACATATGGTACCCACCTGCTTTAAGCCGCACAGCATGAATCCGGGAGAGATAATGTATGTTATATTTCTGAATCCTGCAGCAGCTGCATCGGGTGCAAAAACCATTCCGAGTGAGGATATGAAATAAACGATAACCGATGCATAGGATAAGGATATTCCGTATGTTGCGGGATTTACCAGAGTGCGGACATGACAGAGCCTTGATAAAGGGCCAAGCAATGATGCGGAAACATATGCTGCAAGCATGGCATAAATTGTGATTATTGCAGGAAGAGTTGCCGAGAATTGATAAAAAACATAATCAAGGTAAGATTCCAGCATTTCGGGGGAGAAAGCTGTTCCTGATGCTTGCGGTAAAAGCGCATAGGTTTCGGAATACATCTGAATAATTTCTGGCTTTTTTGTATCAAATATGCTTTTGATCTCGCTCATCAGTTGTTTAATGCTGAAAAGATCCATCACTTCTGTTGCAATGAATAAGCATATGGCAAGATAGATTATGATGGAAACAGTACCTCCTACCACCGCAGATGTTTTGGGGCGCAAGGGGTTTGTGTTTACTGCGTTGAGTATGCAGTATGACATGGCGGTTATAAGAAGAGGTGCCATGGCGGCAAAAACGCTTTTTGTTACAACAAAGCATATCACCGACGAAACAAGCGGCATAAAAAACGAAAAATGGTTTCCGATGCGGTATGAAAATACAGCATAAAGAGGTGCTGCAAAAAGGGTTGCTGCAATCTGGATTCCGACGCCGCCCGTGCCGGATGTAATAAACAGCACCGTGCATATGAGCAACAGTAACAGATCAAAGGGTGTTAGTGTTACTGTTTTTATGTGGGGATTGTCGGGGAATCCGTTGTTTTGCTGTTGGTTATCTGCGTCGCAGAGTTTGTTGAAAAGTGTTAATTCCAAGAGGTCCTCCGGATATTGTATAAGGAATCTGATATATTAAAAATCGAATTTAACCTGCCTTGCGTTTATGTCATAATCTTCAAGCAGGGTTCCTGTGCTGGGAAGCTTTGATTTGCGGTATTTTGAATATTTTTTCATTTCTTCCGAGCCGTCATCTGTGAATACAGAAACAGTTTCTACTTTTATGTTCTTTTTTAGGGTGAACACATAAACGCCTGAAGCGGTTCGGGTGGTTTTTGAGGCAAGCTGGTCGGAATTTAGAATAATAGCTTTGCCCTGTGTGGAACGAAGCAAAAATTCACATACGGGCTTTTTGCCTTCTTTTTCGGGAATAAAGAATATTCCCACGGTTTTACTGTCGCTGCTGTATGCGTTTGTGAGTTTTTTGCGGTTAAGCTTTGTGGCATAAGAGTTTAGCGGAACGCTTACAGCCTTTCCGTTTTCAAAGAAGAACGCCACATTGCCTTTATAATCCCGGGCAAGAAGCATGGCAACAACGTTTTCGCCTTCTTCAAATCCAAGCTTGCCGGGCACATATTCGCCCAGCATGGAGGGTTTTAAGGTTTCAAAATCATCTGCTTTTGCCTTGTAAACCTGACATTTGTCGGTGAAGAACAACAATTCACATTCGCTGTCGGTATCCTCGCGCACGGTTATAAAGTCGCCGTCCTTAAGCTTTTGCTCGGTATTCTGCGGCAAGTTGGTTTTATATTGAATAAGCTTTTTAAAGTAACCTTCGTTGGTCATTATAACGGTTACGGGATAAGCTTCCTTTGCAGGCTCCTCGATAATAGGTGTATCTTCGGGGAATATAAGTTGAGTTTTGCGCGGCTTTGCGTATTTCTTTTTTATATCCGCCAGCTGTTTTGCAATAACTGTGTGGATCTTTTTTGAAGAAGAAAGTTTGTCTTTGGTATCGGCTATATCCTGCTCAAGCTTTTCCGTTTCGGAAATTCTCTTGAGAATATATTCGCGGTTGAGGTTGCGGAGCTTTATTTCTGCAATGTATTCAGCCTGAACCTCATCAATGGAAAAACCTTTCATGAGGTTGGGTATAACCTGCTTTTCGCTTTCGGTTTCGCGGATTATTTTTATAGCCTTGTCGATGTCAAGAAGAAGCTCTTTAAGACCGTAAAGCAAGTGAAGCTTTTCTTCCATGCGGCAAAGGTTGTAATACATTTCGCGCTTTACACATTCGGTACGCCATGCAATCCACTCGTTGAGAATACTGCGCACACCCAAAGTTTTGGGGTTGCCGCCGATAAGTACGTTGAAGTTGCAGGGGAAAGCATCCTCCAAAGGTGTGGAGCGGAACAGCTTTGCCATAAGCTTTTCGGGATCGGCACCACGTTTGAGGTCTATGGTAAGCTTTAAGCCCTGAAGGTCTGTTTCATCGCGGACATCGGAAATTTCCTTGAATTTGCCTTCTTTCATGGATTTTGCGATTTTTGCAATTATGGCTTCCACGGTGGTGGTGTAGGGGATCTGGGAAATTTCTATACAGTTTTCTTTTTTGTCGTAAGAATATCTTGCACGGACTTTTATGGAGCCGCGTCCTGTTTCATAAACACTTTTTATCTGTTCGGCATCGTAAATAAGCAGACCGCCTGTGGAAAAATCAGGAGCTTTTATAATGTCAATTATGTCTGCATCGGGATTTTTCATAAGCTCTATGGTGGCATCGCAGATTTCTGCCAGATTGAAAGAGCATATGTTTGTTGCCATACCAACAGCAATACCCATGTTTGACGAAACAAGGATGTTGGGGAATGCGGTGGGCAAAAGTGTTGGCTCTTTCATTGTGTTGTCGTAGTTGTCTACAAAATCAACAGCATCACGGTCAATACCGCCAAAAATGGTTTCGCAGATGGGATCAAGCTTACATTCCGTGTAACGGGCAGCAGCGTATGCCATGGTGGAATAACGCTTACCGAAAGAGCCTTTTGAATCGATGAACGGGTGCAAAAGCGATTCGTTGCCCTTTGTAAGTCGGACAAGTGTTTCGTATATGGAAGCGTCACCGTGGGGATGCAGATGCATGGTGGCACCGGCAACATTGGCGGATTTTGTTCGGGGACCGTTCATAAGTCCCATGTCATACATGGTGTAAAGAAGCTTTCTCTGAGATGGTTTGAAACCGTCGATTTCGGGAATCGCACGGGAAATGATGACACTCATGGCATAGGGCATGTAGTTTATGCGCAGAGTATCGGTTATCATCTGATCCTCAACGGGAGCAGGCGGAAGTATTTCCACGGTTTCTTTGGATTTTCTTTTGGTTGGTTTTTTATCAGCCATAATAATTCCTTTATAGTTTTTTATTCGTCGGTGTCAAACAGCGACGGAAGCTTTTGCTGTGTTTTTGCCGCAGGCTCAAAGGGAAGCCCCAGGTGTTCGTAAGCACGGGCTGTGGCACATCTGCCTCGGGGAGTACGGTTTAAGAACCCGAGCTGAAGCAGGTAGGGCTCGTAAACGTCTTCAAGGGTAACGGCTTCTTCTCCTATGGTGGCAGAAAGGGTTTCAAGACCAACAGGGCCGCCTCCGAAGAATTTGATTATTGCGGTAAGCATTCTGCGGTCGATGGTATCAAGTCCAAGCGCATCTATTTCAAGAAGAGCAAGTGCTCCGTCTGCCATTTCACGAGTTATAACACCGTCGCCTTTTACCTGTGCATAATCACGCACACGCTTTAAAAGACGGTTGGCAATACGGGGAGTGCCCCTGGAGCGGCGTGCAATTTCAAGTGCTCCTCTGGGTTCTATGGGCATTTCAAGGATGCCCGCACTGCGTGTTACAATATCGGCAAGTTCGTTTTCGTTGTAAAGCTCAAGCCGCATAAGATGGCCGAAACGATCACGCAGAGGCGATGTAAGCTGACCTGCGCGGGTGGTGGCACCGATAAGGGTAAAATGAGGCAACGGCAAGCGTATGCTTCGTGCCGAAGGGCCTTTACCCATGATTATGTCGAGGTTGAAATCTTCCATTGCAGGGTAAAGGATCTCCTCAACCTGACGGGGAAGACGGTGGATTTCGTCTATGAATAAAATATCGTTTTCCTTGAGATTGGTGAGCAGTGCCGCAAGATCTCCTTGCTTTTCAATGGCAGGACCTGAGGTGATGCGTATACCTGCGCCCATTTCCGATGCAATAATGGCGGAAAGGGTGGTTTTTCCAAGTCCGGGAGGACCGTGAAGCAGAATATGATCAAGACATTCTCCGCGCATTTTTGCCGCTTCCATGGAAATGGCAAGCTTTTCCTTTACGCCTTTTTGCCCCACATATTCGGAGAGGGTTTTGGGGCGGAGAGAAATCTCATTTTCGGAATCTTCGTTTATCTCACGGGAGCTTATTATTCGGTTTTCAAAATCAAATTCGTTTTCTTCGAAATCGTTGTTCTTAGTGCTTTTTATCAAAGTTATGCTCCTTTACTTCATGAGAAGCGCAAGCGCTTTGCGTATAATGTCTTCAACTGTACCATCCCCTGCGGCTTTAACAGCTTTTGCCGCTTCGGCTTTGCTGTATCCCAGCACGGTAAGGGCGGAAATGGCATCGTTGGCGTTGGATGCGGAAAGGTGGATATCGTC
>JAZSGA010000129.1:0-2513 GCA_045532495.1 Eubacteriales bacterium
GTGGGGCATATCCTGCGCAGAGCAAAGGGAAATGTCTTGGCAGTTACGGAACCTTGTTTTGAAATGACAATACCAAAAAACACTTTTTCTTTTGACGATAGTGCTGAGTATAAAAAATACTCTCTTAAGCTTTTTGATCACTCTATGGCTGTTAAAGGAATGGCACCTGCAAATGCAAACGGAAAAAATCAGAGGATTGTTGAAGAAAAGAATATTTCTTTGTTTGGGTTTATAACCTTACCGGTGAAATATTCTGTAACAACGTATACTGTTTATGAAAAAAGCGAGAAAAAGGTAAGCAAAGCTCAGGCACAAAAGCTATATTCTGAAAAGCTTGAAGAATGGAAAAAGCAGTTTTATGGTGGTGCAAAAATGCTATCTGAGCACACAGAAGAATACGATGAAGGCGGTTTTTACAGGTTTTGCACAAAAATGTCCTGCATTGAAAGTATAGGAGTGGAAAAACCCTTTGAAATTAGTATAACATAATTGCAAAAGCTCTTGAAAATAAATGATTACTATGGTAAAATATAAAAGGAAAATTATAATCGAAGGGACAGTTTATGGCAGAAAAGATTTACGAAAACCTTACGCACGAAAAAATATCTGCAATTTTCGGCTCCTATGACAGCAACGCCGAAATAATCGAAGAAGAATGTGGAGTGTCGCTTTTTGCAGGCGACGGAAGCATAAAAATTGCCGGCACGGATGAAGCTTGCGTAAACAAGGCTTATGCCGCTATAGAAAGCCTTGCAATGCTGCTTAATACCACCGAAGCTATTACCGAACAGAATATACGTTATGCCATTTCATCCGCGGGCGATACCAATACTGATGAACTTTCAAGGCTTGCGGCAGACTGTGTATGTATTACAAGCCGCGGCAGACCCATAAAAGCAAAGACAGTTGGTCAGCGAAAGTACGTGGAAGCTATATCAAAAAACACCGTAGTAATGGGTATAGGCCCTGCCGGTACGGGAAAAACTTTTCTGGCTGTTGCCATGGCGGTAAATGCATTGAGAAAAAAAGAAGTCAGCCGCATAGTGCTTACCCGTCCTGCCGTCGAAGCAGGAGAAAAGCTCGGCTTTTTGCCTGGTGACCTTCAAAACAAAATAGATCCTTATCTCCGTCCGCTACATGATGCTCTGTACGAAATGCTGGGAGCAGAAGGTTATGCACGAAATGTGGAAAAGGGTGCCATAGAAATAGCGCCGCTGGCATATATGCGAGGAAGAACTCTGGACGATTCTTTCATAATACTTGATGAAGCCCAGAACACCACTCCCGAACAAATGAAAATGTTTCTTACCCGTCTTGGCTTTGGTTCAAAAATAGTTGTTACAGGAGATATAACCCAGATAGACCTGCCCGACGGTCACAGATCAGGTCTTATAGAGGCATCAAAGATACTTACCGATGTGGATGGAGTATCGGTGCACAGGCTTACCGATCGAGATATCGTACGCCACGCCCTTGTACAGAAAATTATTCTCGCATATGACAGATACGAACAACAAAGAAAGGCAAAGCAAGCAGAAAATGAAAAATAGAATTTATATAACAAACGATCAGACAGCAATTACCGTAACCGACGAACATAAAAAAACACTCAAAAAAGCCGTTAATGCGGCATTGAGATACGAAAAAGTTCCGTTTGGATGTGAAATATCCGTCACCTTTACCGATAACGAAAAAATACGTGTGCTCAATAACGATTACAGATCAAAAGACAGTGCCACTGATGTTTTGTCGTTCCCTTTATTTGAAAAAGAAGAACTGCCCACAGAACCGGATGCTGAATATACCGCCATCGGTGATATAGTTATATCGCTGGAAAAGGCAGAAGAGCAGGCAGAAAGCTTTGGACATTCAATATACCGCGAAATCGGTTTTCTTGCCGTACACTCCATACTTCATCTTTTGGGTTATGATCATGAAGTAAGCCAAGAGGATGAGGTTTATATGAACAGCACCTGTGAGGAAGTACTTTCCAAAATCGGACTTACCCGTGATCCCGATGCTGCCGTAAACGACGAATCCGATGACAACACCCAGATAATTGAAGAAGAACCTGCAGAACCCGAAATCAGCCGTGAGGATATGCGTACGGGATTCATTTGCATACTCGGCAGACCAAATGTGGGCAAAAGCACCCTTATGAACGCAATTCTTGGCGAAAAGGTGGCTATCGTATCCAAAAAACCGCAAACTACACGCAACCGCATTACAGGTATCTATACCCGAGGTGCCGATCAGTTTGTGTTTATAGATACTCCCGGTATACATAAGCCCAAAAACAAGCTCGGCGAATATATGATGAAAGAAGCCAGCGATTCGGTTGTAGGTACAGATGCCGTTATATTTATAGTTGAACCCACCGAAAGACCAAACAAGGTGGAACTTGATATAGCTGCACGCATAAATGCCATGAATGTTCCGTGTGTGCTTGTTATAAACAAGGCGGATGCCTTTAAAAAGACAAAAATTCTTGTTACCATAGATAAGTTTAAGGA
>JAZSGA010000113.1:0-8163 GCA_045532495.1 Eubacteriales bacterium
GTTGAAAACTACCGTAAGCTCAATGAAGCCGGTATTGGCACATATACTCTGTTCCAGGAAACTTAGCACAAAAAGAGCTAAGAGGAGCTTCATCCCACAGGCCTGAAACACAATTACGATTACCACACCGAAGCCATGGACAGAGCTATGGAGGGCGGCATTGATGACGTTGGTCTTGGAGTACTTTTTGGACTTGAACTTTACAAGTACGAATTTGCAGGTCTTCTTATGCATGCCGAACACCTCGAAGCGGTACACGGTGTGGGCCCTCACACCATAAGCGTGCCTCGTCTTAAGCGTGCCGACGATATTGATCCTGATCAGTTTGACAACGGTATTGATGATGACACCTTTGCAAAAATAACAGCCTGCATCCGCCTGGCTGTTCCGTATACCGGAATGATCATTTCCACAAGAGAAAACGAGCAGGTAAGAAGCAGACTTTTAAAGCTTGGTATATCTCAGGTTTCGGGCGGTTCACGCACATCCGTGGGTGGTTATGCAGGTTACTCCGCCGATGAACGCCCCCATGATACCGAGCAATTTGATGTTTCCGATCAGCGCAGCCTTGATGAGGTTGTAAGATGGCTTATGGAAAACGGACACATTCCGTCGTTCTGTACCGCGTGCTACCGCGAGGGAAGAACGGGCGACCGTTTTATGAGCCTTTGCAAGAGCGGACAGATACTTAATTGCTGTCATCCCAACGCCCTTATGACACTTACCGAATACCTTGTGGATTATGCATCCGAAGAAACCAAAAAAGTGGGATACGAGCTTATCAAAAAAGAGCTTAACCGCATCCCCAAAGAAAAGGTGCGTATTATCGCCGAAGACAACATAAAGGAAATCAAAGCATCCAACCGACGTGATTTCCGTTTCTGATGGGGGTAAAAATATGAGCCTTAATGATACAGTTTCTGCCGAAAGAATCCATATTGGTTTTTTTGGCATGCGCAATGCAGGCAAATCAAGCCTTGTGAATGCTGTTACGGGGCAAAGCCTATCGGTGGTATCGGATGTAAAGGGAACCACCACAGACCCTGTAAAAAAAGCCATGGAGCTGTTGCCGCTGGGGCCTGTTGTAATAATAGATACTCCCGGCCTTGATGACGAAGGCGAGCTTGGCGCAATGCGCGTGGAAAAGGCAAAGCAGGTACTTAACAAAACAGATATTGCGGTGCTTTGTGTTGATTCTTCCATAGGAAAGGGAGAGCTTGATATACAGCTCATTGCCGAGATAGAAGACCGCAAAATACCTTACATTGTGGTGTACAATAAGAGCGATCTTGTTTCGGACCGCAAAGCCCTTTCCGAAAAAGAAATATACGTAAGTGCCGCAAACGGTGAAAATATCAACGAGCTTAAAGAAAAAATTGCTGCTCTTGCACCAAAAAACAACATCGAAAAGTATCTGGTGGCGGATCTGCTTTCTCCCGGCGATACGGTGGTTCTTGTTATTCCCATTGATGAGTCCGCTCCCAAAGGCAGGCTTATTCTGCCGCAGCAGCAAACCATAAGAGATATACTTGAGGCAGGGGCAAACGCTGTTTGCTGCCGTGATACCGAGCTTGAAATTACTCTTGAAAAGCTTTGTGGTGCACCCAAAATGGTTATAACCGATTCCCAGGCATTTGGCCGTGTATCAAAAATTGTGCCAAAGGGCGTTCTCCTTACCTCCTTTTCCATTCTGTTTGCACGCTATAAGGGCGATCTTGCAGAACTTGTTAAAGGAGCGGCTGTGTTGCGCAATCTTACCGATAAATCAAAAGTGCTTATATCCGAAGGCTGTACCCATCACCGTCAGTGCGGTGACATAGGCACGGTAAAAATGCCGGCATGGATAGAAGGCTTTTGCGGAGCAAAGCCGCAGTATACCTTTACATCCGGCGGTGATTACCCCGATAATTTAAGCGAATACGATGTTATTGTACACTGCGGTGGTTGCACCCTTAACGAGGCGGAAATGCAGTACCGCATCGGCAAAGCAAAAAAAGCGGGTACGCCTATTGTTAATTACGGTGTGGCAATAGCACATATGCACGGAATTCTCAAAAGAAGTCTTGAGCCTTTTCCGCATATACATGCCATGTTGGAGGAATAAATCTTGGGTTACAAATACGAAACACATCTTCACACATCTCCTGTCAGCGCCTGTGCCAAAAACACCGTGCGCGAGAATCTTGAGTTTTATAAGAGCAGAGGTTTTGACGGAGTTTTTATAACCAATCACTTTCTTGACGGAAACATTGGGGTTGACCGTTCACTACCTTATGAACAGCAGATTGAGTTTTATTTTTCGGATTACGAGGAAGCAAAACGCTTATCCGATGAGGTGGGCATAAAGGTGTTCTTCGGCGCAGAGCTTTCTTACGGAGGCACCGATTTTCTGATTTACGGACTTGATAAAAAGTGGTTTCTTGATAATCCGCAGATAATGGATATGAAAAAAAGTGATGAACTGAATTATCTCATGGCAAACGGTGCATTTGTAATACAGGCACACCCTTACCGTGAGGCTTCTTACATCGACCATATACGTCTTTTTCCCCGTCATGTGCACGGTGTGGAGGTGTTAAACGCCTGCCGTACCGAGCTTGAAAACAAAATGGCGGATATTTATGCCGAAAATTACAGCCTTATAAAATTTGCAGGTTCCGATAATCACATATGCGAAAAACTGCATCTTCTTGCAGGTATGGAAACGGAAGTGCCTGTTGAAAGTGAGCAGGAGTTTATTGAGGCTGTAAAAAACGGAACTGCAACGGTTTTTTCAACAGTCAATGAATGATGGCGGTTTGTTGCGTGCTTGACTTTTTTGCAATTCTATGGTAGAATAGCAATAACATCAAAAAGAAGGGGGCACACAAATGAGTATTCAGGAATCCGGCGAAATGTATCTTGAAACCATATATGTTTTACTTAAGCAGAATCCTTCTGTGCGCTCCATAGATATAGTTGCTCATATGGGTTATTCAAAACCCAGCGTGAGCCGCGCGGTGGGACTTTTGAAAAACGAAGGTCTTATTACCGTGGATAATGACGGGTATATCAGACTTACCGAATCCGGAATTACTTTAGCTGAAAAAATATACGATCGCCACAAAGCTCTTACCGAACTTCTTGTAAGCCTTGGTGTCAGCGTGGAAGTTGCCGCAGAGGATGCCTGCAAAATGGAGCATGTTATAAGCGACGAATCCTTTGATGCCATCATAAACTATCTTAAAAACAAACAGATATAACAAAAAAGCAATGCATCAAGGTGTGGCTTCATAAAACAGTTGCACTCCCGGCGGTTTGATCTGCAGGGAGTGTTCTTGTATAGATTGTAGTTATGTGATAGAATGGTTCCGGCTGTTAGGATAATTTGAATTTGCAGAGGTGAAGCATAATGGAACATAAAGGAACAAAAGAGATAGAAACGGAACGATTGATACTTCGACAATTTATCAAAGACGATGCAGAAGCTATGTTCAAAAATTGGGAGAGCGATTCAAGGGTTACAGAATTTCTGCGTTGGAAAACGGCAGTTGATATAAGCGAAGCGGAATCTGTTCTTTCAGACTGGATTCGGGGATACGAGAGTCTTGGCTTTTATCAATGGGCAATTGTATTAAAAGAACTCGGAGAACCTATCGGCTCTATTAGTGTTGTTGACAAAAATGAACTGCTTGATATAGTTCATATAGGATATTGCATAGGCAGTAAATGGTGGCATAAAGGTATTACCTCGGAGGCTTTCCTTGCGATTATACCTTTTTTCTTTGAAGAAGTTGGGGTAAACAGAATAGAATCTCAACACGATCCAAACAATCCAAACTCGGGCAAGGTAATGCAAAAATGCGGATTGAGGTATGAGGGCACACTTCGTCAAGCTGATTGGAGCAATAAAGGCACTGTAGATGCTTGTGTGTATAGTTTGCTAAAATCCGAATGGAAAAGCAAACGATAAATTCCAATTTTTGAAACCGAAAAAGGGCGCACTTCTATACACCTTTCGATGTAGTGCGTTCTATGCGATTTTGCACCGTACCCATGCCTCCCTCATCAGAGGGAGCCTTTGATGACAATAAGCCAAAATCCTCTCTATAAACGTTTCATAGAGAGGATTAACTGTTTTACGAAGCCACGCCTGAGAGGCTGGCTTTTTTGCTATTTACCAACACAAAAGTGCGAGAATATGCTGTTTACAATTTCTTCGGTAACGCTGCGTCCGTCGGCCTCCGAAAGTGCGGCAATGGCACGTTCTATATCTCCGCCTGCCACATCGGGGGTGAAGCTTTTTAAAGTTTCAAGGCTGTCATAAACCGCATCACGGGCATTTTTCAAGGCGCTGTATATTCGGGCACTTGTAACAACAAGACCGCTTTTTACAAGCTCATCGCCCGACGGATAAAGGGCTGTTATGATGCTTTCGAGCTCTTGCTTGCCGCTGTGATTCTTTGCCGACACAAAAACAATGTTGGCAAATTTGCCGCTGACTTCTTTTATAAATTCATTTTTTTGAACATCATTGCAGTCAAGATCGTTTTTGTTTACTATAAGAATAATGTTTTTATCGGTAGTTTCGCAAAGGGTATCAATAAGCTTTATTTCACCGTCGCAAAGCTTTCCTGATCCGTCGATAACAGCCAGCACAAGCTCTGCTTCATCAAGACTTTCATATGCCCGCTCAACACCGATTTTTTCAACAGCATCGTCGGTTTCACGAATGCCTGCGGTATCGGAAAGGATAAGCGATATATTGCCCACAGTTATTTTTTCGGTAATAACATCACGGGTGGTGCCTGCTATATCGGTGACAATTGCACGCTCGCTTCCCACAAGCATATTTAGCAAAGATGATTTTCCGCTGTTTGGTAAACCCACAATGGCGGTTTTTATACCGCAGGATATGGCTCTGCCTCCCGCATAGCTGTTGCATAATGAATCAAGACGTACAAGCGCACTTTGAACTGTATCACGCATTTCGTCCGCAGACATATCAGCAAGGTCTTCGTCGGGATAATCTATAAAGGCATAAACCGAGGCAAGCGTTGCGGTGAGTTTGTCCGAGATGGAATCGATTTCGGAAGAAAGCTTTCCGTTTACTTTGGCGTTGGACAGCTTTATGGCGGCGGTACTTTCTGCATCAATAAGCTCTGCCACAGCCTCTGCCTGGGCAAGATCCAGTTTGCCGTTCAAAAATGCACGGCGTGTAAATTCACCTGGGCCTGCAGGCTTTGCACCTTTTTCGTAAAGCTCGGAAAGTATCATAGAAACGCAAAGGTCATTTCCGTGACAGCTTATTTCGGCGGTGTCTTCGCCGGTATAGGATGCGGGTGCACGGAAAACGGTACATATGCCGTTATCTATAATTTCACCCCTGCAGTAAATATCACCAAAAACGGCTTTTGCCGATGGATATTCGCCAAGAACACGTCCCGATCGGGGTACAAAAACCCGGGATACTATTTTTATACAGTCGTCTCCGGTAACCCTTATAACAGCAATACCCGCTCTGCCGGGAGCGGTGGAAACCGCCGCAACCGTGCTGCCGGAAACAAGTGAGGAAAATTCAGACATAATATTCCTTTCAGATACAATCAGTCAAAAAGAGTCATACTGCTGGTTACAACCATTACATAATCGGAAAGGCTGAGATCAGCCGAAGGTTTTACTATTGCGGAAATGGTGTAATTTGCAGGATTGGGTTCGATACTTACCACAGTGCCCACGGCAACATCCTTGGGGTAAATTCCGCCATAGCCCGATGTATAAACAACGTCTCCCACCACCACATCGGCATCCGACGGCAGGTTTACAACTTTGCAAAGGCCGTTGCTGTACAGCTCAAAGGAGCCCGTAAGCACGGCAGATGTCATTGTGCGCTCCATGTATACACCCAATGAAATGTTGTGATTTAAAAGAGAAATGCCACGGGAGGTATTGGGGGAAATTTCAGTAATAATACCCAGCAGGCCATCTTCGGTTATTATGGGCATGTTTTTCTTTATGCCGTGAAAACTGCCCTTATCAAGGGTAAAGGTGCGTATAAAACCCACATCACGGGCAACTATTTTTGCATCAACAAAAGTGAATTCCGTACGCTCGCTTTTAAGTCCCAAAAAGTTGCGAAGCCACTTGTTTTCCTCGGCAACAACTTTGCTGTCGCGGTTTTCGGCAAGGAGTTTGGTGTTTTCGTCTGAAAGACGCTCGTTTTCCTTGCGGAGAGCATCAATATCCGTAAAGTAGCCTATAAGGTTGTTTGTGCCGTCGGTGATCATATCCGCAAGGCTTTGGATGGGAGAGGCAATAAATCCCACCGCACTGTAAATATGTGTAAGAGAATCGGTGCGGTATATTACCACGGAAAGCACCGATAAAAGTATGGCTATTGAAAGAGATACGGGGAAAAACCGTGATTTTATGGTGCCAAGACGCATTTTTCGGCTCCGCCTTTCTGAAAAAATGGAAAAAAACTGATTTTTTTTGAAAAAAAGTGAAAATACTGTTTATTTTACTGCTTCTTTATATTATAATATATATCAAGGAACATTTCAACATTTTTTTATTAATATGACGAAATTTAAAGTGAGTGTATTCTCGCTGATGCAATAAAACGAAAGGCCCGTTTAAACCGATGAACAAAAGTTACATATTGAATATTGCAGGCACAAGTTTCAGTATAAAATCGGATGAACCCGAAGAATATATCCGCAAGTTGGAAGAACAGGTTGAGGAAATGGTTATATCCGCACAGGCAAGCGGTGCTTCGGCACATAAAGCAGCTTTGTTTGTGTGTATGGAGCTGTGTGATATGCTTGAAAAGCAAAAATACAGATCCGAAGAGCAGACTGAACGCAAGCGCCCCAAAAAAACTGCGGATGAAATATTTTTCCCCGATAAAGCGCAGACAACCTTATTCTGAAGCATACGGTGAATAACATGAAGAATAACAGCAAAACGCCCCGTCTGCTTGCCCCTGCAGGGTCATATGATGCTCTATGTGCGGCAATATCCGCAGGAGCAGACGAAATATATTTTGGTGCAGCATCCTTCAATGCACGCAATTTTGCAAAGAATTTTACCGAAGATGAATTTTACGATGCAATAAAGCTTTGCCGTGTTTGCGGAGTCAAGTCAAACATAACCGTAAACACCCTTGTGTACGATAAAGAAATCAACGATGTGCTTGATCTTATATATAACGCCGCAAGTTGCGGTGCCGATGCTTTTATCATTCAGGATATGGGCATTGCATCTGCTGTAAAATCGCAGATGCCGCAGGTTTGCATGCACGCAAGTACCCAATGCGCATGCCATAACCGTGATGGAGCAATGAAGCTTTACGATGTGGGCTTTTCAAGAATTGTGCTTGCGAGAGAGCTTTCGTGTGACGATATAACCGCCATCAGCAGCGATGCACCTTATGAAACCGAGGTATTTGCCCACGGAGCACTTTGCGTTTCGCACTCTGGACAATGTCTGTTTTCATCGGTGGTGGGCGGCAGAAGCGGCAACAGAGGTATGTGTGCCCAGCCTTGCCGCATGGAATATGAACTGTGCACACAAAACGGCTGTAAAAAGGGATATTCGCTCAGTCTTAAGGATTTGTCGCTGGCGCAACATATAAAGGAGCTTTGCAATACCGGTGTTGCTTCGCTGAAAATAGAAGGCCGTATGAAAAGCCCTGAATATGTATACGGTGTGGCGAAGATATTCAAAACATTGCTTACCGAGCAACGCAATGCCGATGCAGACGAAATGAAAATGCTGGCAGAGCTGTTCTCGCGGGGCGGCTTTACCGACGGTTATTTTAACGGTTCTTACAGAAAAAACGGCGGTCAGATGTATGGAGTGCGCAGCGAAAAGGAAAAGGAAACCACAAGAATTGCAGAAAAAAGCATCGTGGTTCCTCAACCCAAACGTGCCATATCCGCAGTATGTGCCTTTGAAACGGGCAAGGTGCCGTCAGTTTCGTTTTTGTGTGGTGACACGGTTGCAACTGTTGAAGGCACTGTGCCCATTGAAGCCGCAAACACATCCGGCGCCACCTTTGAAAGTGTTGCAAAAAATCTTACCAAACTTGGAAATACAAGCTTTTCGCTACATAACAGCGATATTTCCATGTCGTTGTCCGATAATGCATTTGTTCCTGCCGGTGTGATAAACGATTTAAGA
>JAZSGA010000077.1:0-11474 GCA_045532495.1 Eubacteriales bacterium
CCAACTCTGCTACTCCCAAGTATCCACCGCCTTTAGTAAAATATAATTCATCTGAAAATGTTGGATGTTGTATTCTGTTTAATAATTCTGAATCTGCATAAACAAAGTCCGTATTTTTCATTTGTTCTTTAATTTTCTCATCTAAAAAATTACCACTTACCACTTCGGATAACTCATCCGCTTCCTGCATATTCATAGCATTATTGTTATAGACCGAAATAGTTTCATATAGTCTGACTTTGTTTATTTTCTCCATATACTTCTTGTCATTTTCAACAGACCAAATACACTTTTCTTCTTTTTTATTTATAAGTTGGACTTTCTCTATATTCTTAAAATCATCTTCAATTACAAAAGAATATCTGCCATTTCTATTATTAAAACCAAACAGCAAATTTTGCTTTATTCCTAAATAAAGAACATTGTCTTTTATTTTATAGGTATATCCAATATACGAGGTTGCACTACTTGATGTGTTCCCAACTATATGCACGGTTTCATCAGTAACATAAACATTTTCAACACATAAAACATTTGGGCTTTCGCACATATCAAAATCAAAAAGTTTCCAACCGTATCTTGCAGTTAAGAAAATGGCTAATTGCAAAATTAATAAAATAGCCAAAGCAATTGCAACTATCTTAAATATTTTCTTCATTGGCAATACTCCTTCCAACATGATATTGTCATCTACATTTCATTCTTTAATTCATACTCCCAATCTCGTCAAGTTTGATGTAACTGGATATTGGCCGTGCATTCCAATAATAACCACTATATCCCATACCGCGCTCCGGTACACATTGTTCTATACAAGTCTTCAATTCTTCTATAGAAGAAATCCCAAATAATTCAAACATTTTTTCACACTGCTTACGCGATTTTAATCTCTCCCATTCTTGTATACCTTCTTTGGTATAAATATAACATGTCGGGAACCAATATGTATCAAAAGGACGATAATCATCATTAATGGGAACATCCAGTGCATTAAAAAGTTGATATAAAAACAAATCTGATTGTGCAAGCGATTCACTTGTATAGATGGGCAACTTTTCTCTTTCATTACACAATATATGCCCCATTAATGTATACTTATTTTTGTGTTCAGTTGATGGTTTATAGTAATCTTCTATAATACGACTATGGTGCCTAAATCTTGAATAATTTGTAGGTATTTTATTTTCATCTAAAGCGTTAATTCTTAAAAAATATGTATTTGTTAGTATATCATTTATTGCTTTGTATTCTTTATAATGTCGCAAAAAAGCAATTACACATATAAAAAGCTCCCAAATATGACATTTGTAAATTTCAAATTCATATTCTCCGCAAGAAGATGTGTTTTTTTCATATGTCTTAGCATATATAAGTGTATTAAACATATCTTCAAATATTTCAGCTATTATATTTCCAATATCACATTCAGTACACAATAAAACTTCTAAAAAATCAAGAAAACAATCTCTCACGCTTTTCATCCCTATAAAAGTATCAAAAATAACTTTAGGATCACTTACATTTTTATCATAATACTGTTTCAAAACCTCAATATACTCTGATGTAAATTTATGTATTAGAGTTTCCTGCTTTTTGGCTGTAGTAGCGCCTTTTATCTGTTTAATCAAATCTTGGATAGGAAAAATATTTGCTTTATCCTCTTCTAACCATTCTGGTTTTGTGCCAAGTTTTGGCTTTTTAACTAACGGCTTTTCATATATGTTTCTCAATAATTTTTCATATTCATCTTCATAATTACTATCGTCAGATAAATCAATATAAATTCTTGACTTTATATATGTTGGGACATAAGGATTACCATCTTCGTCACACTCGGCAATTATAGGAATAAACTTTTCTTGGTTTACCTTACCATATATTTCAGTCGATATTATAGCCGTTTCATCACCGACTCCACCTTCACGTTTGTTCGCCTTTTCTGCATACTTCTTATCACAAATGATTAAAACCTTATCAATATCAGGATTATTGACGCACTGTTCCATAAAAACATATTTATCCTGTCCCTCTTTTAAGTCCCATTTATCTAGAACAACATCTACACCATGAGATACCAATCGTTGTGCTAATGGAATTACCAATGCATCACTACTCCACGAATACGATATAAAAATCTTTGGTGTTTTATCTTCTTTCATTCGCTTTCTCCTATTCTATGTATAAATCTTATAAGCATTTTGTTTTTATCAAAAATTCGACAAAATTCTTACTCGTGTCAAGACCGGGACAAAAAGTATATGCTGATATGTTATCTTCAACGGCTTGATATTTTAGATCCCAAAACTCAATATAATATTAATTCACATCGATTATTGCTATTGCAATGATATAAATTCATTTACTGTGAATATTCACTGTTGCCACGTGAGGTCTGTGGTCAGATGCAACAATTGCAGGAATATCCGCTGATATTACTTCCACATCCGGGCTTACAAAAATATAATCAATTTTTCTATTTGGTTTGTCCGACGGAAAACTAAACAGAGGCGTATCAAACCAATCAGCAGTATCTTTCATGCGCTCTCTGATTGGTTTTAAAACATCGTCTTCGGGCACCGCATTAAAGTCGCCCATAAGGATACACTTTTCATTTTCAATATTATCAAGCACCGTTTTCACTGCATTTTTTTGTTCATCTGTATTTAATCCAAAATGTATAACCAAAACAGTTATCCCGTGCTCTATTTTCGCTTTTAACAAACAACGTGTTTCATAATATTCGGTTCCTGTCCTGGGATTAGGGTCAGGTACAGGTATAGTCTTGGCACTTACTATAGGATATTTTGAAAGAAGTGCGTTTCCGTATGGATTTCCACCTAAATCGATTGCTTTTGCAAAGTAATGATGTTTAATACCTGTCAATTCAGATAAAATTGAAGTCTGTGCATCATATTCAAAATCAACGCCTTTGTCACGCATCTCATTAAGACCAACAATATCGGGATTTAGGGCGTTTATTGCATCTGCCATTATCTGAAAATCAATTTTCTGTTCAATAAAATTAAGACAGTGCTGCGTGTTAAAAGTCATAATTTTCATTTTTTTACCTCAAAACAAACTTCTTATCACAATTTTTTGTGCCTTGTGTGCAAACTTTATAAAAGTTGTATAATTCGGATACCGCTTACCTGCGGAATCCGCCCGCCGTCTGCGACAGTCCCCCTCCCACATAACTACGTTTTTACGCAAGGATGGCTTTGTAAAGGAGGCTTTTTTGACAAAATCCGCCCTCAACCGAGAGCGGATTTGTTTTTTTAGAGCAAGGTCACTCGATAACTGTGAAAAATGCGAAACCGTATATATTTTCAACAAAATCGTAATACGCTGTGGATAATTCCCAGCCAAAGGCATCGGTAAACAGCTCGGCATCGACGTATGTAGTACCGTCTTCAAGTATAACTGCGCCGTAGGTATATTCGGTTTCGTCAAGGTAATACTTATCGGAACCTGCGGTAATTGTAAGCTTTTTGAAATTAGTAAAATATTCGCTTGTAACGGTTATAACGCCGTTTTCAAAGCCAATTACTGCGGTATCTCCGTAAGCATCTTCTATAAGGCCACGCAGCGGAACATACAGCTTGCCGTCAACCTGAGGCATTTTTTCGGAATAAACATCTGCATACCATGCGGGATATTCAGGGAAATCCGATGTAGAAGCCTGGTCATCATCCCCTTGAGGATAATCCGGCTCTGCCATAAGCATATCCATAACAGAGAAGGAGTTTTCGGCAGTAAGCTCGGGGAACTTTACGGTTGTGTTGCCAAGATCAGATACTTTTGCTGTGGAAGTCACGGTAAACTCAAGCAAGCCTTTTGATGTAAAGGGCCAAGGCTCACCCGAAAAGACTTCGTAATACTTTGCTATATCAATGGAAAAATCCAGGGTTTCTTCAAGCAATGAAATTTTGCCGCCAGAAAGGGTATAAACCATTTTTATACCGTCCTTACCAAGGATAGCAAGTTCCGACATATCGGGCATAACAAGTTCTTCATAAACACCTGTGTTATCGTAAGCCGCCATCATATCAAGGACCATGGGTGTAAGCTCGTTTATCATGGCAACATAACCTGCGTTATCAACGGTAATGGTATATTTGTTGCCGGATGCCTTTATATCCATATGCTTTGCAAAACTGTCCATAATGGCTTTTGTTACAGCATCAATATATTCCTTGTTGGCAACGGTTTCCACCGCAGTAAGCACCTCGGGGGTGAGGTATTGCGAAAGGTCTATAACAGCATATTTGTTAAGAAAAGGTGCTGAAAATACCATAACAAGCACGGGCTTTTCGATGTTGGTTAAATCCATTTCCAGCCACAAGCCCGACTGCCCTTTATACGAAAGCTCAAAATTGGCGTTGGGGATTATGGTCTGGGTATCCGATGAGGTAAGGGATAATTTTATCTTTTTATAATCGAGTGTGGCATCGACCTTTGCAACTATTTTGCTGGTGCCGGTGCACAGTGAGGTCAAAAGACTGCGCACATCCACAAATATGCCTGCTTCTTCGGGAATTCCCAATTCATCAAGCAACGCTATAATATCATCACAATTATCCATAGCGATGTTCACGGTTATGGTTTCGGTACAGTTGTTGTAGGTCTGTGTCAAAAATGCGGGCAGGCTGTTGTCGGCAAAAACGGGAGTAATGCTGAAGATCACAGCGAGCAATAAAGCAATAATTTTTTTCATAACAGTCTCCTTTCGTAGCACAGCGTTTTTACTGTACTATTATAATAACACATTTTTTATAACATTGCAATAGTTTATTCGCAATATAGGGCATCAAATAATTGCGCCGTTAAGGGAGCTCCGTAATCGCACACTTCAAAAGCTTCGGCGTAACGGATCCTGCTTCCGCGCTCGGCACCGTATTTTTTGATAAGCTCCTTGCGGAAACGTGCAGCTGTCTTTGCAAAACGTACGGCAAAGCCTCGGGGTGCGCTCATAACCTCCTCATCGGTGGTATCGGGGGTTATATTCATGCCCTTAAGCCACTCAAAACGTTCTTCCCTGCCCTCGGGCACCTGCTCAAGGTTGGTATAAGGAAGCCACTCGTAAACCTGCGAAACGTTGAGATCGGCAATTTTAAGCTTGGTATCTGTTTCATCATCCATATCGATAACCACATCGCCGCGAAAATCGGGATTTTTAAATTTATCCTCGTTATACATTATAACTGGCATGGTACGCATGGCAGGCACATCCGGGCACTCATGCGGTACGGTAAGCAGATATGATGCATCCTGTATAAGCTGCCCCACAGCACGATGATCGGCGTGGTAATCGTTGGGACGGTGAGATATTATGAGATCGGGATTAAAGCTGCGTATGTAGCGTATAAGGCGTTTGCGCGTGGGCAAATCAGCAACAATATTGCAATCGTCAATATCCCACACATCGTAGGTAACACCTAGAAGCTCTGCCACGGCGGCAGATTCCTTTGCACGGCGTGCGGTGGTTTCCTCAGGCGTCATTATATGATGCCCTCCGCATCCGTTACACATGCTTAAAAAGCGTACCTCATGGCCGTGTTTTACAAGACGGCTGGCAATGCCGCCGCAGCGGAACTCGTTATCATCCTGGTGTGCGCCTATCATTAAGAATTTCATGGAAATGCTCCTTTATTTGAGATTAAGATTGTTTATATTGATATTGAATTCTTTTTCGACAACTTGTAAAAAGCGCTCATCGCTTATATTTTCCTCGATCTTAACAAGCTTGCCATGCTCAAACACCTTAAAATCGCGGTTATCCAGGGATTTTCTGCCAACCGCTGTTTTAATTGCCAGCATGGGCGCTTTGTTGAACACCGATTGCGGATGGGCTTCGCAGTAAAACGACGGCTGAACAAAATCCACATCGCAAACCATATCCTCGGTAAAAGAAATGAATTTGCGCCATTCGCCGTTATGCAGATCATACAGCACCCAGCCAAGATCGGCATCCCGCTCAAACTTATACTGCTCGCCAAATTGCTCCTGCACAAAGCCTTCCTGCATTTTTACCGGGTACCGCGGGGCAGATTGGCCTATACCAATATCGCAGAAATATATGCCATCGTCGCATTTTACGGATAAAACTCGGTGACGGCGCATGGGAATATCCGCTTCACCTCGCAAATAGCGGGCAAAATACTCGCGCACTTCAAATCCCAGCTCCCTGAAAAACCAGGCAAGAAGTCCGTTAACCTCAAAGCAATATCCGCCTCTGCCGTTTAAAACTATTTTATCAAAAAGCGCGTCCGCACAAAGATCAAGCGGCTTTTTGGCAAGTATATCAAGGTTTTCGTAAGCTATGGAAACAACGGCGTTATACTGCACAGTTTTTATAAAATCAAAGGTGTTTTCGATTTTTGTGTTTTTATCCACACCAATGCGGTTTAAAAATTCATGTATTTTGTTCATGCAGCACACTCCTTTCATCAAACGCCAACGGGTTTATCCGTGTAGAGTTCTTCGCGGTACACAGGCACCTCATCAAGCTCCAACGCCGCCGCAAGATATTTGAGCACCTGATTGGTAAAGACCTCTGTACCCATGGTTGTATAGTAATGAGTGGGATCAGAATGAGCTTCCTCGGGCAAGGTTACCGAAAGTGCATAAAGATCGTTAACCTCAAATCCGTGTTTTTTAACTATTTCAGTTGCTATGGCATTATACTGCTCGGTTTCGTGGTTGTATCTTTTAAAATCCGGATCCATTTTTTCGGATATAACGGATGTGGAGGTGGCAAAAATCACCTTTGCATTGGGGCAAAGCTTTTTCATTGCAACGCAAATGCGCTCGATATAATAGGCATAAACCTCATAAGGAGTAAGCGCCTCGCCGCCATATAAATGAAGGCAATCCCACAAGCCTGTATTCCAATGGATAACATCAACGTTTGCTCCGTCAATGCCAAAATCAGTTAAATAATTGCCAAAATATCTGAAGAAATACGCAGCAAAACGGCAATTATCTTCGGGATAATAAACATTTGCCACGTTTTCGAGTGTCTTCTGAACGGACTTGTCATATCCGCGACGGATAGAATCGCCAAGCAACAATACATTTTTCATAATATACTCCTGAAATAATATACTTTTTATTTGCTTATCATTTTTTGCCCTTTGCAAAAATCTGTTTTATATCGGTTGCCGCAAATATTCCGCACACCACCACAACGGCAGAGCATATAACGGTAAGCGGATTGAGCACGCTTTTATCTCCAAACAACACAACGGTAAATATCACCGCCCACGCGGTATAGGTTATATTAAGCCCCATGGCTTTTGAAACACCCAGCTTTGCAATAGTTTTATAATAAAGCGTGTAAGAGATTGAGGCAAACAGTGCCGCCAACGCAATAAATGCAAGCACTTTTATATTTTTTGCGCTAAAAAGCCCTGCGGTAAAACCTACGCCGCCAAGGCAAGGGATAATCACAATGCCGTAAATTAGTGCGGATACCGTTTGTCGGATATGTAATGCATACTCGCTTTTTACGGAGGATTCTCTGAAGCAATATGACAGAATAACGCCTTCTATGCCCCAGCCGAATGCACACATAAAAACGCCGCAAAGCCCCAGCCAGAAGTTTTTTATATCAAGCTCCGGAGAATAACTTAATCCAAAAACGCCCAACAGCGTTATTATTAAAAACAGCCATTGATACCATTTTATTTTTTCTTTGAGAAAAATATAAGCAAGCACGCTGCCGATGGCGGGATAAACAGCACTTGCCACGGCACCTATGGATGCACCCATATATTTTACCGCCAGCACATACCCTGTCATACCCACAGGGCCTCCTATGGCAGACGCAATGGCAAGCGGCACAACATCCTTTGTGCCTGCCGTGCGAACAACGCCTTTGAGATTGCCTTTTATGCAGTTATATATTAGCATAAAAACGGAGGAGGCAGCATCGTGCAAAAATGTGCTTACAAAAGGTGCAAGAAAAATTCCCTGAGCTGTGGAAACAAAGGGCAGCATGCCCAAAGCAAAACCAAGCACAACGGTTTCAAGTGCCCATGTGATACCTGCAAAAATACCCGTAAGCATCACATGCCGCCTTTTATAACATCATAAACATATGAAATGTCAGGCACCACCGCATCCGCAAAGTCGGCAAGAAGGGCTCTTGACTGCTCTGTGGCACCCACGCCTATCACCTTTATGCCTGCGTTGCGCGCAAACTTAACATCGGTCATGGTATCGCCCACCATTATAACACTTTCTTTGGCAATTCCCATGGCATTGCAGTAATCGTAAAGGCTTTGCGGATTGGGTTTGGGAGGAATAACGCCATCATCGGTGTAAATCTTGTCAAAAAACTCTTTTATTCCAAGCTTATCAAGGCATTTACATGTCATTTCGTAATTGTCCGTGGTTATAACAGCCAGCTTTATACCGTCATCCTTAAGCTGCTGCAAAACGCCTTTGATGTTATCACAGGTAGGCAAAACATCGCCCGTGCCTGCGTTTTTAAGGTATGTATCCACAACGGCAGCTGTAAGCTCGTCCTCCGAAACCTCACATCCGTGACTGTTGAAAATACCGAGCATTGCCTGAGCCATTTCACGGTAGGTACCTTTGCAAAGCACGCTTTCTATTCCTATCACGCCGTCTTTTACTCCCATGGAGCAAAGAAGCTCATCCACCGAAACATCGGGGCAGGAAAAGCGATGTATCATTTCGCTCAATGCGTTTTCCGACACTTTAAGCCAAAATGCATCAAAGGAAAGAAGAGTACCGTCTTTATCAAAAATAATTGCTTTTACATTCATGCTAAAACCCCTTTTTAATAACCCTGTATTTACTGCGGCAAAACGCCAAAGCGCCTGTATCTGCCTGCCTGGGTGTTAAAAACATCTGTATAATCACCGCTCAGAGAATAAACTTCACCATTTGTAAATCTGAGCTCAAAAACCAGTGTGTTGCCCTTAAGATCATCTATTTTTCTGCCATTTGCAAATTGCGGTATCCATGCAGTGCTGTCACCGCAAAAAGGCACGCAATCATCGTGACCGTAACCGGCAACGGGTTTTGATACACCAAGCATGTTTCCGCTTACAAGCTCGCTTTCATCGGAAACATAAACCGCCACAGTGGCGTGTTGTGCCTTAAGGTTAAAGCTTATTTCTCCGCCGTGCCATATTTTTTCACGGGTTATAACAGATGACGGCAAAGCTTTATCCTCGGAACAAAGCGCAATAAAACCGTCACGGCGCAGGCGGTATACAAACATTTTGCCCGTGCCGGGAGTGCTGAATGCAGGTCCGTGATCATGCTCCGACGCCGAAGCATAAAAGTATATATCACCGTCATCAAGTATTGCGGCGTTTGATACCCACACAAGTCCGTGCCGTTTTTTTAAAGGCAGGCTTTCGCTTTCCACTCCGCTTATAAACGGCACACGCAAACTGCGCTGCCAGTATCTGCCGTCATAAGAATATGCCAGTTGGGTATCTATGATGCCGTTTTTGTACTTTGCATTGAATTCGCTTTCAAGCTGCCTGTACATATGCGGAACACCAATATACATGCCGTCATACTAAAAGGCATACATGCCGTAAATTTCGGCAAGTCTTTCGTCGCACACATCCACATTAAGGCAATATCTGTATTCGGAAAAGTTTTCCCAGTCGGACGTTTCTTTATATCCTGCACAGCGTATTCCCCAAAAAGGGCGCTGGATAATTGTATGAACATTTTTGTGGCTGTTATAAAAAACGCTGACCAACGGTTCTGTACCGTCACCCCACAAAGCCCCTTTTTTAAGCTGCCAGTTTATAAGATCGGAAGATGTATACACCGTATCATGCACACTGAGTTCTTCGTGTACATATTCCGACATCAGCATTTTGTAGCGCTCATCGGGATTATCGGTATGCTTATCCTCGTATATGCAAGCCACTTCGCTTGGAATATCCATTATTTCGTGGGCAAAGGTTTTTTTGCAGTCCGAAGGATTGCTGTGTATACATTCGGGCGTAAAATCAATACCGTTACAGCTTTCGGCGGCAAACAGCTTTTTGCCCGAAAAAAGGTTGCTGTGACCAAAATACAGCATGCGGTACTTGCCATTATCGAGCCTGAAAACATATCCGGTGCAATAATCCGTGCTGCACGCTCCATCGTTGTAAACAGAAACAAGCTGAGGCTTTCCGTATTTTCTTGTTACATTGTTGCGACCGAAAAGCTTATTGTCATCAAAAAACAGCTGTTTTTTCATAGGTTCTCCTTCCTGACAAACCGTGTCACGGCAACATGCTTATACATAACAATTTTACCATAAACTATGGAAAAGTCAATACGGATGGCGGACAAAACACAAATAAAAAAGCGTCGGCACACATACCAACGCATGCCGACACTATTAATATACAATAACTTTTTCCTATAAGAATCGCCTTGCCGCTTTGCTCTGTAATACCCGAAAACAATACGGCCATTTTGCCTTTTAAGCTATGGTTTGAAATGATAGTCATAGCGCAAAAGGCATTGAATTGAAACGCTTTTGGCAAAAAAACACCGGATTAATATAAAAATCCCCGATTTGATATGCACCCCAAAAGATAGACACTTTTGGAGGTGCATATCACTTTCGATAGGATTGTTTTTGAAAAAACGAATAGTTTAAAAGTCTACAGCATTTATCTCTTCCGTACTTAACTGTCCCCTTGCGCTGCCCGCACAAGTTGGCAGAGTCTTTATCCTTTAATATACTTCATTAATATCAATGGAATATCCTAAAACTTCACCGACTGATCTAATCTTACCTTTAATAGTTACAATATCACCTACATTTTTATCCATTAAAAATTCTTTTTGTGTACCATTCTTGATATAACACATTGCTGTTGTGAAATTCCACTCATCTGCTCCAACAGGTTCAACGGATATGTAGCTTCCATCACTGTCAAAGCTATTAATTTTACATTCGAATTCGATGTATTTATTTTGATACATATTTTCAGCCTTCATAGCATTATTACTAAGGTCATCAAACATTGTTTGTAAATCAACTGTTTCGTATTCAATTTGCTCAACTTCTTTTGATGTATCGTTAGTGATATTTGCAGGAGTTTCATTTTTTCCCGATGCGTTGCCTATAATCACGACAATTACCGCAACAAAAACCCAAAACCACCATTTTTTATAAATTGGTTTTTTTATTTTGCATCCGCATCCTGTGCATATAACTGCCTTCTTGTCAACTTCCTGTCCGCATTTCTTACATTTCATATTATTTCCTCCTAAATTTTGACATTTTGTAAATGTCATATTTTACTTAATTATATCATATAATTTCCTTATTGACAAGTACTAAATGTCAAAATGGGGTTGAATTTTATGTTTATAAATAAAAATGCAGATGGATCAAATAATATATGTGGTAAAAAAGTTGCCAAATTTCGAAAAGACTTAAAAATATCGCAAAGAATTTTGGCAGATAGATTGCAATT
>JAZSGA010000075.1:0-19789 GCA_045532495.1 Eubacteriales bacterium
CAAAAAAGAGCTTTATACCTGCGGTATTGATATTCTTTGCGTTTCGGCAGAAGCCGACGGAATTCCCATGTAACTGCTCTTTACCGAAAGGAATTTATTCCTCTGATGAATATAGGAAACATACAGTTTAAAAACGGCTTATTTCTTGCCCCCATGGCAGGAGTGGCTGATAAAGCTTTCAGGCACATGTGCAAAATGCATGGTGCCGAAGGCGTGGTTACCGAGATGATATCATCAAAAGCTCTTGTTTTTGGCGATAAAAAAACCGCGGTGCTTGCGAGTATAGATGATTTTGAGCGGCCATGTGCTTTGCAGCTTTTTGGCAGCGATCCCGATACCATGGCAAAGGCGGCAGAGCTTTCTTTAAGTTTTTTGCCCGACGTTATTGACATCAACATGGGATGCCCCGTACATAAGGTTGTATCATCCGGCGACGGTTCGGCACTCATGAAAAAGCCTCAGCTTGCATATGATGTTTTAAAAAGTGTTGTTGGTGCCGTGGGCAACAAGGTGCCTGTAACTGTAAAGATCCGATGCGGATTTGATGCGGCACATATCAATGCCCCGGAAATAGCATGCCTTGCTGAAAAAGCAGGAGTATCTGCAATTTTTGTTCATGGCAGAACCCGTGAGCAGATGTATGCTCCGCCCTGCGATCTTGATACAATTAAAAACGTAAAACATAGTGTTGGTGTGCCTGTTATTGGCAACGGTGATATTTATTGCCCCGAAGATGCCGCAAAAATGCTTGAATATACAGGCTGTGATGGCATAATGGTGGGCAGGGGGGCATTGGGAAACCCGTATCTTTTTGCTATGATAAAAGCATATCTTGAAAACGGCACGATTTTGTCTCCGCAGACACCTGAGGATAAATATGCGGATATAGAGCAGCATATGCAGTTGCTTATTGCTGATAAGGGCGAAAAAACAGCGGCAGCAGAATGCCGCAAGCATTTGGCTTGGTATATAAAAGGGGTACGTGGAGCGGCGGCGTTGCGTGATGAGATCAACCGTACCGAAGATCTTGAAAACACAATGAGGCTTGTAAAAGGTATTATGCTGCAAAAATAAATATAAAAGCAATATAAACGGCAAGAATTAAACGGAAAGAAGTGAAGATTTGTGATTGATCTGCATACACACGCTTTGCCGCAATTTGATGATGGCGCAAAAGATTTGCAGGAAAGCATATCCATGCTTACAGACAGTTATGCCCAGGGGGTGCGTTTGTGCGCGCTTACACCGCATTGCACCGTACATTGCCGTGAGGATGTATCGGTTTTTATAAAAAGACGTGCCGACAGCTATGAATTGTTGAAATCGGGTGCGGCAGGTCATAGTATTCCTGAACTTTTGCTTGGGTGCGAACTTTATATGGATCATGACATAAGCGCATATGACAACATAAAAGAACTGTGCCTGCAAAACACAAGCAGCCTTATGGTGGAGCTGCCTCCCGTTTTTAAACCAAAGTGGCTTTCAAATTGCGTTTATTCATTGGGATTGCGAGGCATAAGTGTTATAATTGCCCATGTGGACAGGTATCCTTATGCAAACAAGGTTTTTGATGAGCTTGAAGGGCTGGATGTTTGCTATCAGCTTAATTCCGCAAGATTTCTTACAGTTGTTGACCGCATGAATTTGCGCAAGTTTTTCAAGCGCGATGAACTGTTTTTTGTATCCAGCGATATGCATAACACTACCGACCGTGTGTGCACCATGGAAAAGGCATATGTTTGTGCACAGAAGCATTTTAGGGACAGGGCTTACGGGCTTTTTTACGAAAATGCACAGTTGATTCTGAATAACGGATTATAATATAACAAAAAGGAGATGTAAACGAGGTTTACATCTCCTTGATTTTATTATGGATATTTATGCCCAGAACATACCGTTGGGCTTGGGTTCGCTGATGATAACAGAGCGCAGGAACGAGATAGCCTTTTCAAGACCTTCCTTGCTGGTCATGTAGCTGTCTTCATGTTCGATGCTCATAACGTGGTTGTAGCCAACCAGCTGGAGCATTGAAACCATTTCCTTCCATGCTTCAACGCTTGTGCCGTAGCCGAGGCTGCGGAATACCCAGGAGCGGTTGATTTCATCGCCGTAATGCTTTGTATCAAGCACACCGTTTACGGCTGTGTTGTACTTGTCGATCTTGGTATCCTTTGCGTGGAAGTGGAACATGGCGCCTGCCTTGCCGATTGCGCGTATAGCTTCTGCGGGATCAATACCCTGCCAGATAAGGTGGGAAGGATCAAAGTTTGCGCCGATGCAATCACCTACAGCGTTGCGGAGCTTAAACAGGGTTTCGGGGTTGTATACGCAGAAACCGGGATGCATTTCAAAGGCAATCTTTGTAACGCCGTACTTCTTTGCAACCTCTGCCTTTTTCTGCCAGTAGGGGATAAGAACATCGTTCCACTGGTAATCAAGAACCTTAAGGTATTCGTCGGGCCAGGGGCAGGTTACCCAGTTGGGCATTTTATCCTCGGGCGAGCCACCGGGGCAGCCGGAGAATGTAATAACTGTATCAAGCTCAAGCTCGTTTGCAAGCTTGCAGGCTCTGTCGAATTCGTAATCGCACTTTGCTGCAAAATCTTTATCGGGAGAAACAGCGTTTCCGTGTACGGAAAGTGCGGAAATGATTGTGTTGTATTTGGGGAAAAGTTCCTTGTAAGCCTTAAGCTGTGCTTTATCTGCAAGCAAAGCTTCGGTGTCGCAATGGGCAGATCCGGGGTATCCGCCAACGCCTATTTCAACAGCTTCTACTCCAAGGGAGCTTACATACTTGAGCATTTCCTCAACGGGCATATCCCCAAGAGGTACTGTAACAAGACCAAGTTTCATGATAGTGTATTCCTTTCAAACAAAAAATTATCAGTCTTCAAAATAGTAGGGCTTGCCTGTCTTTGCAGATGTATAGATACCTTCAAGGATTCTTGTTACGCAGTAAGCCTGCTCGGGAAGAACGAAGGGATCTGTGTCATCGATTATGGAGTGGATCCAGCGATAAGCTTCCATATCACCGGGAGTGGGAGCGCCGCTGCCTTCATAAAGCGGAATTCCTCTAACGTTAAGGTCGGGCTTTGTAACATACTGCTTGCCATGCATAACACCGTTGATACGAACTCCATCGAGCATATCGGCGCCTGCTTTTGTTCCGGCAAGAGTGGTTATTGCTTCACGGGTGTCAAGAAGGTTTATTGCCCATGAGGATTCAAGGTTGATAACAGCTCCGTTTTCCATAACGATGAAACCGAATGCGCTGTCCTCGGTTGTGAACTTTTCAGAATTCCAGTCGCCGCCGGGGTTGCCGGTGTTTTTCTGATCGTTGAGCTTATGGAATGTCTGGCCTACGCAGTACTTGGGCTTGTAGTTGTTCATGCACCAAAGAGTGAGGTCAAGAGCATGGGTTCCGATGTCGATAAGAGGACCGCCGCCCTGCTTTTCTTCTTCGATAAATACGCCCCATGTGGGAACGCCTCTTCTTCTGAGAGCGGTTGCTCTTGCGTAGTAAATGTCGCCAAGCTCGCCGTTGTCGCACATTTCCTTAATGAGCATTGCATGGTTGCGCTGTCTGTTCTGATAGCCGATGGTGAGTTTTTTGCCTGTTCTCTTTGCGGCATCAAGCATCTTTTTTGCTTCAACAGAGTTTATTGCCATGGGCTTTTCACACATTACGTGCTTGCCTGCTTCAAGGGCATCAACTGTGATATAGCTGTGGTCAATGTTGGGGGTAAGAACATGAACAACATCGATGGAAGCATCTGCAAGAAGTTCCTTGTAATCAACGTAAACTTTTGCGTCGGGTGTGCCGAATTTTGCCTTTGCATTTTCTGCTCTTTCGACTACAATGTCACAGAAAGCAACCATTTCACATTCTTTAACCTTTGCCAGAGCAGGCATGTGCTTTGCGTTGGCAATGCCGCCGCAACCAATAATGCCTATTTTTAATTTAGCCATAAAAATGTACCTCCGATGATTTGTAAAATATACATGTCAAACATATATAGCTATAATAATTATACTTCATTACAGGTGCTATTTCAAGCACTTTTTTTAATATATTTTCAAATATGTCAATATTAATAATTTAAAGCGGTGTTGTTTGTGAATATTGTTATTCAAAATACTTTTTAAGGTAGTGTCCGGTATACGATTTTTCGCATTTTGCAACTTCTTCGGGGGTGCCGCATGCCACAATTGTTCCGCCCTCATCTCCGCCTTCGGGACCGAGGTCTATAATATAATCGGCACATTTTATCATTTCAAGATTGTGCTCGATAACTATAACAGTGTTGCCCGTATCCACAAGACGCTGAAGAACCTCAATAAGCTTTTCCACATCTGCGGTATGAAGTCCGGTTGTGGGCTCGTCCAGAATATAAACGGTACGCCCTGTGGCACGCTTTGAAAGCTCTGTGGCAAGCTTTACTCGCTGCGCTTCGCCTCCGGAAAGAGTGGTGGATGCCTGCCCGATCTTTATATAACCGAGTCCCACCTCGGATAAAGTCTGAAGCTTTCTTTTTAACGACGGCAGGTTGTAGAAAAATTCAAGCCCTTCGTCAACGGTCATATCAAGCACATCAAAAATGCTTTTGCCTTTGTATTTTACCTCAAGGGTTTCACGGTTGTATCTTTTGCCCTTGCAGACATCACAGGTTATATAAACGTCGGGCAAAAAGTGCATCTCGATTTTTAAAAGGCCGTCGCCCTGACATGCTTCGCATCTGCCGCCGCGCAGGTTAAATGAGAATCTGTCCTGCTTGTAGCCCCTTATTTTTGAATCGGTGGTGGAGGCAAAAAGTGCTCGTATATCGGTAAAAAGCCCTGTATATGTGGCAGGATTTGAACGGGGAGTTCTGCCTATGGGGGATTGGTCGATGTTTATGACCTTGTCAAGCAGCTCAATTCCCTCAATGCGCGTGTGTTTGCCTGCAACCGTGTGTGCACGGTTAAGCTCTTTTGCAAGTACATTGTAAAGTATGCTGTTTACAAGGGAGGATTTTCCTGAGCCCGATACACCGGTTACGCAAGTAAACGTGCCCAAAGGAAAGGATACATCAATATTTTTGAGATTGTGCTCCTTGGCACCGACAACTTTTATAAAATTGCCGTTACCGGGGCGCCGGCTTTCGGGAAGAGCAATTTTGCGTCTGCCAGAAAGGAAATCTGCGGTTATTGAGTTTTTATTTTTTATAAGCTGCGCAGGAGTGCCTGCGGCTACAATGTTTCCGCCGTGTACACCTGCTCCGGGGCCTATATCAACGATATAATCTGCGGCAAGCATGGTATCTTCATCGTGCTCAACAACAATTAAGGTGTTGCCTATATCACGTAGCTTTTTGAGTGTGGCAATGAGCTTTTCGTTGTCACGCTGATGCAGACCGATGCTGGGTTCATCAAGTATATACAATACGCCCATAAGCGATGAGCCAATCTGTGTTGCAAGGCGTATGCGCTGACTTTCGCCGCCTGAAAGGGATCCCGAAGCGCGGGACATGGTGAGGTAGCCGAGGCCCACATTTGAAAGAAAACCGAGCCTGGCTTTTATTTCTTTCAGTATATCTTTGGCTATGGCTTGGTTGTTGCCCGACATTTTTATCGTGTGGAAAAACTCTGCCGCATCGCAAACGGAAAGGTCGCATACTTCGGAAATGTTTTTTCCGCCCACAGTAACGGCAAGGGGTTCTTTTTTAAGCCTTCTGCCCGAGCAGGATTTGCAGCTTATTTCTTCCATGAACTGCTCGTAATACTCTCGCTGTTCGGGGTTATTTATGCTCATTTTGTAGCGGCGGTCAATATCGTTTATCATGCCCTCAAAGGGTACGGTATATGTTCTGCCGGCATATTTAAGATCGTACTTTCCGTTTGTGCCGTAAAGCATGGCATCATATGCCTCATCAGAAAGCTTTTGGATGGGGGTTGATATGGAAAATCCGTATTCTGACAGCACCTGATCAAAAAGATTGCCTGTCCAGCCGCGCTTGTCCATGGATTTGTATCCGTTGCAGATGCAGGCACCGTCACGCAGGGACAATGATCTGTCGGGTATAAGCTTGTCGGGCGAAAGAACCAGAGTTTGACCAAGGCCGTCACATTCGGGACATGCGCCAAAAGGACTGTTGAATGAAAACATGCGGGGTTCAAGCTCGCCAAGGCTTATGCCGTGCTCACGGCAAGCATAGTTTTGCGAATATTCGATAAGGTTTCTGTCTTCCTCGGCATCGGGTAAAAACACAGATACAATGCCGTCGGCAAGGGCGCAGGCGCTTTCCACGGAATCGGTAAGACGGGAGCGGATATCCGGCTTCATTACAAGGCGGTCTACAACTATTTCTATGGTGTGTTTTTTGTTTTTATCAAGACCGAAATCTTCACCCAGAGTGAGGATGGTACCGTCAACACGCACACGTACAAAACCGTTTTTCTGAGCATCGGAAAACACTTTTTCGTGCATGCCCTTTTTGCCCTTCACAACAGGGGCAAGCACCATAAACTTTGTATGCTCGGGCAATTCCATTATGCTGTCTATGATCTGGTCAATGGTCTGCTGCTCTATTTCTTTGCCGCAAATGGGGCAGTGGGGAATACCTGTGCGTGCGTAAAGCAAACGCAGGTAATCGTATATTTCGGTAACGGTGCCCACGGTGGAACGGGGGTTTTTGGATGTGGTTTTCTGATCGATGGAGATGGCAGGAGAAAGACCGTCAATGGAATCCACATCCGGCTTGTCAAGCTGTCCCAAAAACATTCGGGCGTATGATGAAAGGGATTCCACAAACCGTCTGTGACCTTCGGCGTAGATGGTATCAAAGGCAAGGGAGGATTTTCCCGATCCCGAAAGACCGGTAAAAACCACAAGCTTGTCACGCGGGATCTCAACATCAACATTTTTAAGATTGTGCACCCTTGCACCGTTTACCTTGAGAGTTTTGTTTGTCATTATAAAATTGCCTTTCAAAAGTAACAATAATCATCTATTATTTTATCACAAAATTAGAAAAATGTACAGCTTTTTTCCAAATGTTCGCAAAGTACTTGAATTTATTTTTTTCTTAAGATATAATGAGTATAACAGTAAAGCTGTTGAAATTTTCTCCTTGTGCGGCAGTGCCGCTTCAAAAGAAAGGAAGTGCCAAAATGAAACACAATCTCGGTATAATAGGCTTTGGCGGCATGGGCGGCTGGCATCAGCGCCATGCTTTTACAAGCGATGTGGTAAACCTTGCAGGTATTTATGATATAAAGCCCGAAAGATGCAAGGCAGCAGAAGAAATGGGTATAAAAGCCTATGCTTCCCTGGAAGAGCTTCTTGCCGATGAAACCATAGATATAGTAACAATAGCAACCCCCAACGATGTACATAAAGAAATCGCCATAAAGGCAATGGCGGCAGGAAAAAACGTAATATCCGAAAAGCCCGTTACCCTTACAACAGCGGATCTTCAGGAAATGATCGATGCATCCAAAAAATACGGCAAAGTTTTTTCAGTTCATCAGAACAGACGCTGGGATGTGGACTTTTTGATGACAAAAAAGCTTTATGATTCCCGCGAGATAGGCAAGCTGTTTAACATTGAATCAAGAATTCATGGTTCCCGCGGTATTCCCGGTGACTGGAGAGGACAAAAGCAATACGGAGGCGGCATGCTTTATGACTGGGGCGTGCACCTTATCGACCAGGCTCTTCAGGTGGTTTCTGACAGTAAGGTTGCGGAAATATACTGCCGTTTTGATCATCTTACCAACAAGGAGGTCGATGATGGCTTCCGTCTGGATATGACCTTTGAAAACGGGGTAAGATACCTTGTGGAAGTGGGCACATACAATTTTGTTTCCATGCCCAGGTTTTATATTCTTGGCGAAATGGGTTCGGCAATCATTCGCAACTGGCAGGATGAATGTGAGGTTGTGCGTTGCAAGGAATGGTATCAATCCAATGTAACACCCGTTGTAACTGCAGCGGGTCTTACCAAAACCATGGCTCCCCGCGATGAGCTTACCACGGAAACATATTATAATGCAAGACCCGAATCAGATGTGCACGATTACTACCGCAACTTCTGCAAAGCGGTGGAGGGTACCGAAGAACAGATAGTAAAACACAGCGAAATGATGCGTGTTCTGAAGGTTATAGAAGCAGGCTTTGAATCAGTCAAGATCAACGCGCCCGTAAAGGTGGATATCTGATCATAACTTAAAAAATCCCCCAAGGAGGATATTTTGGCACAGGATAATATTTTTAGTAGCGACGAATTGACAGCCGAAAATAAAAAATACGGTGTTTTGCTGGTATCCCTTTATTTTTCGGCAAGCGAAGCTGAAGGTGCAGAAAAATCTCTTGATGAGCTTAAATCCCTTGCCGAAACAGCACTATCCGGCAGGGAATGTGAGTTTTTCTATCTTACCCAATGCCGTCCTTCGCCCGAGGCAGCAACTTATATAGGCACGGGCAAGGTTGAGGAAGCGGCAGAGCTTTGCGCAAACAGAAATATAGAGCTTGTTGTTTTTGACTGCGAGCTTTCTCCGTCGCAAATACGCAACCTTGAAAAGGGGATATCTCCAAAGGATTCCGAGCTCCGTGTTATTGACCGCACCATGCTTATTCTTGATATTTTTGCCCGTCACGCTGTGACAGGTGAGGGTAAATTACAGGTTGAAATAGCGCAGCTGAGATACACGGCTCCTCGTCTTACGGGTAAAGGTATAGAAATGTCGCGTCAGGGCGGTGCATCCTCCAGCGGATCGGTTGGGGCAAGAGGTCCCGGCGAAACCAAGCTTGAAACTGACAGACGTCACATCAAGCGCCGTATTGCATCTCTTGAAGAACAGCTTGAAACCCTTGAAAATACCCGTGACACCATGCGCAAACAGCGCACAAAGTCAAATATACCCGTAATTGCAATAGTTGGATACACCAATGCAGGCAAATCCACATTGCTGAATTATCTTACCGATGCGGGAATTCTTGCGGAGGATAAGCTGTTTGCCACGTTGGACCCAACGGTGCGCAAGCTTGAGCTGCCGTCGGGGCTGGAAGTTTTGCTTACCGATACGGTTGGATTTATAAACAATCTGCCGCACGGATTGGTAAAGGCATTCAAAAGCACACTTGATGAGGCAAAGTATGCGGATCTTTTGCTTATCATTATAGATGCCTCCGATGAAAATGCTCAGATGAAGACGGAAGTTACCGAAAAAATTCTTTCCGAGCTGGGAGCAGGCGGAAAGCCGACGGTTTACGTATTTAACAAGTGCGACAGACTGGAAACCGTTCCCGAACGTAGTTCCGTGGGCGATAAAAAAGCCGTATTTGTTTCGGCGGCAACCGGCATGGGTACGGATGAACTGCTTAAAGTTATAGAAGATGAGCTTTCTTCATCTTTGGTGCAGACAAAATTTGTATTTCCGTTCAACGATCAGTCACCGCTTAATACTCTTTACAGCAAAGCAACGGTTTTGTCGGTGGAATATACCGAAAACGGCACAGAAGCTGTGGCTCTGGCGGATTCAAAGATTCGTGGAATGTTGGCAAAATATATTTTGGGATAAAAATAAAGGAGAAACAAAATGAAGTTTATTGAGGAAAAGGCAAAACAGATTCCCGTTTACGGCGAATATGATGTTGTGGTTGTGGGCGGCGGTATGGCAGGTATTGCGGCGGCTTTGGCGGCAACACGTCATGGTGCAAAAACACTGCTTATCGAAAAGCAGTTTGCTTTGGGCGGACTTGCAACTCTGGGACTTGTAACCATTTATTTGCCCATATGTGACGGATGCGGCAGGCAAGTAAGCTTTGGCATTGCCGAGGAACTTTTGAAGCTTTCCATTGCCAAGGGGTGGGAAGGCAGATATCCCGAAGCGTGGCTCCGCAATGATTCCACAAAGGAAGAAAAGCTTAAACAGCGTTATATGGTGGAATTCAATGCACAGATGTTTATGATCCTTGCCGAGCAGCAGTTACTTAAGGAAAACGTAGAAATCCTTTACGGTACAAGCGTATGTGCCGCAGAGGTTGAAGATAAAAAAGTAAAAACACTCTTTATCGAAAATAAGTCGGGACGTTCCGCTGTGCTTGTAAAGAGCGTGGTTGATGCATCGGGAGATGCGGATGTTTTTGCTCTTGCAGGCGCGAAAACCGTAAATTATACAAAGGGCAATATTCTTGCGGCTTGGTATTATGGTACCGAGGACGGAAAGTATAAGATCAACCCCATCGGTTGCTGCGATGTTCCCGATAACGAAAAAGATGAACGCAGTGGCCCTGAGCTTCTTTCAGACCGTCGTTTTACAGGTCTTTGCGGCAAGGAACTTTCTGAAATGGTAGAGCTTTCCCACGGTCAGGTGCTCAAGCACTTTACGGCAGGCGGCAAAGGCATATGCGAAGGTCATATGATAACCACAATTGCCACAATTCCTCAGGTACGTATGACACGCCGTCCCCACGGTAAGGTTACACTTGATGTTACCGATGACCACAAGTATTTTGAGGATAGCGTAGGTCTTATTTCCAACTGGAAAAAGCCCGGACCTATATACGAAATACCCTTCGGAAGCCTTTACGGAGAGGATCTTAAAAATGTGGCGGCGGCAGGACGCTGTATTTCCAACACCGAAAATATGTGGGATGTTACACGTGTTATCCCTTGCTGCTCGGTGACAGGTCAGGCTGCAGGCACTGCGGCGGCAATGTCAGACGATTTTGATGCGTTGGATGTAAAAGAACTTCAAAAAGCTCTTGAAAACGACGGCGTAGTGCTGCACATATAAATTTCATAACAAAAAACACGCCCGTAAAGCTTGGCTTTACGGGCGTTACTTATTCAGTTTTCAATTAAAGGCAATCTTTTCTTGAAAGATTTATTCTGCCCTTATCGTCGATTTCTACGACCTTTACCTTGATCTCATCGCCGACAGAAACAACGTCTTCAACCTTTTCAACACGCTTCTTATCGAGCTTGGAAATGTGAACAAGACCTTCCTTGCCGGGAGCGTATTCAACAAAGCAGCCGAATGTCATAAGTCTTGTAACCTTGCCGACAAATTCTGTGCCTACTTCGGGATCGTTAACAATGGCGTTAATGATGGCAAGAGCTTTCTTTCCGCCTTCTCTGTCAATTGCGGCGATAAATACGGAGCCGTCATCTTCGATATCGATCTTGGCACCTGTATCTGCGCAGATCTTCTGGATAACCTTTCCGCCGGAACCGATAACTTCACGGATCTTTTCAGGATCGATCTTGGTGGAGATCATCTTGGGGGCGTACTTGGAAACATCATCACGGGGTTCGGGTATTGCCTTGAGCATAACTTCGTCAAGGATATACATACGGCCTTCACGTGTCTGTTCAAATGCTGCCTTGATGATTTCGGGGGTAAGACCGTCGATCTTAAGGTCCATCTGGATAGCTGTGATACCGTTCTTTGTACCTGCAACCTTAAAGTCCATATCGCCGAAGAAGTCTTCAAGACCCTGAATATCTATCATGGTCATCCATCTTTCGCCTTCGGTAACAAGACCGCAGGAAATACCTGCAACGGGATTTGTGATCGGAACACCCGCATCCATAAGAGCAAGGGTGGAAGCGCATATAGAGCCCTGGGATGTGGAACCGTTGGAGGATACAACCTCGGAAACTAGACGCAGTGCGTAAGGGAACTTTTCAACATCCGGGATAACGGGAACAAGAGCACGTTCAGCCAACGCACCGTGACCGATTTCGCGGCGGCCGGGGCTTCTGGTGGGCTTTGCTTCGCCAACAGAATATCCGGGCATGTTGTAGTGGTGCATATATCTCTTGTATTCTTCGTTGTCAATACCGTCAAGCAACTGCTGATCGCTTACGGGACCGAGGGTAACGGTTGTAAGAACCTGTGTCTGACCTCTTGTAAACAGAGCAGAACCGTGAGTTCTGGGGAGAATTCCTACTTCGGAAGCAAGAGGACGGATCTGGTTGAGGTTTCTGCCGTCAACACGCTTGCCGTCATCAAGCAGCCATCTTCTTACAACAAACTTCTGGAGCTTGTAAAGGCATTCGGAAAGAGCCGCCTTGGAATCGGGATACTTTTCTTCGAAGTTTGCAAAAACTTCATCGTAAACAACGTTAAGGCGTTCTTCACGAACTGTCTTGTCATCTGTATCGAGTGCGTAGCGAACTTTTTCAATGGCAAATTCGGATACTGCATCGTACATATCGTGGTCAACATCGCATGAAGGATAGGAGAACTTGGGCTTGCCGATTTCAGCAACAATGGAGTTGATGAATTCAACAACCTTGCGGATTTCTTCGTGAGCCTTCATGATGGCTTCGTACATTTTGTCTTCGGGAACTTCCTTGGCGCCGGCTTCGATCATTACGACCTTCTTTTCGCTGCCGGCAACGGTAAGTTCGAGATCGCTCTTTTCACGCTGAGCGGCGGTGGGGTTAACAACGAGCTCGCCGTCAACAAGGCCCATAAATACGCCTGCGATAGGTCCGTTCCACGGAATATCGGAAATGGAAAGGGCGATGGAAGCACCGATCATAGCGGTGATTTCGGGGGAGTTGTCAGGGTCAACCGACAAAACAAGCAGGTTAAGGCATACATCGTTGCGCAGATCCTTGGGGAAGAGCGGGCGGATAGGTCTGTCTATAACGCGGGATGTGAGCACAGCCTTTTCGCTGGGCTTACCTTCTCTTTTGAGGAAGCTGCCGGGGATTTTACCCACGGCGTAAAGTCTTTCTTCGAAATCTACAGAGAGGGGAAGAAAGTCGATGCCGTCACGGGGAGCGGCGCTGGCAGTTGCGGTTGCAAGAATAACTGTTTCGCCGTAGCGTACAAGGGCAGAGCCGTTTGCAAGCTGAGCGATTTTGCCTGTTTCGACAACAAGGGGTCTGCCCTGGAAGTCAAACGAGAACTTTTTGTAATTTTCAAACATGTCTTTTACCTCCGTTTCTTTTCCTTGATTGCGGAGGCCGCTGAAAAGATTTTTTAAACCTTCGAACATAATCTGTTCCTCCGTATAATAATGATAATTTATATAACGGCGGACGAAAAGTCTTAGCACTTAAAAACAGTGCCGGGCAAAAACACAGCGCGGTTTTTAAATGCTAAAAGTGTCTTTTACGCCTGCCGGTATAGACATTTAGAGGCTGCTGTAAAACCAGCAGCCTCACTGTGATTACTTTCTGAGACCGAGCTTTTCGATGATTGCGCGGTAACGAGTGATATCCTTTGTCTGGAGATAGTTGAGAAGATTTCTTCTGTGACCGATCATCTTGAGAAGACCACGTCTGGAGTGATGGTCGTTGTTATTGGAACGAAGATGTTCGGTAAGTGTGTTGATGCGCGATGTAAGGATCGCGATCTGAACTTCGGGAGAACCTGTATCGCCTTCGTGTGTGCGGTACTGTTCAATAATCTGCTGCTTTTCGTCTTTCTGCATCATGGTAATGATCCACCTTTTCTAAAATATTTTTGTTGGGCACGCTATCCGCTGGCGAAGAAACGGGCGGGTGAAAACCTCTTGAACCGCAAAGCGGTAAGGCTTTTTCCACATTCCTGCGTCGGGGACGCACACTCACAGAGTCAAGTATAACACAAAACTTTTCAAAAGTAAACAGTTTTTTGAAATTTTTTTCAAGTTTTTCAAAAAAAATCATGCTGTTTTGTATTTTTCCCGTATTAAGCATATAATATCCTTATATTTTAATAAAAAAACTTGCAGTTCCGCATAATTTGTGGTACAATATACAAGTAACTAAAAAAGGAGGGGTGGGCATGAAAGAATCCGGATTCAACAAAAAAATCTTTTCCATGCTGATAGAGCGCGCCTGCGGCGACCGCAGCATACATCGCTTTGCAAAGGATGCCGACATAAGCTACGTTCAATTACGCAAGCTTTATGCCTGCCAGCAGCAGAACCCTCCCGGCAAAAAACTTATAAAAAAACTTTCTGAAAACAGCCTTGGCGGCGTTGAATACGAGGACTACATTTTTGCCGCAGGTATTGATGTTAAAAAACAGGAAACTCAAAAGCCCGATGCTCACGATGTCAGAATATTGCAAAAATTTTCGGCGCTTTCAGCAGGGCAGAAGAAGACCGCTGAGGAATTTATAGATTTTCTCAGTACCCGTAAATAGGTGAGTTATGGCGGTGTATATAATTCTTGCGGTGCTTATACTTATTGGACTTGTGGCATTGCTGCTGTTTACCGTAAATGTGAAGGTTGGCTTGAGATACAGCACGGTCAGCGGCAATTTTGCGGCAGACGCTTCGGTGTTGTTTGTACGTATTCCGCTGTATCCTCAAAAATCCACCAAAAGCAATAAACCTAAAAAGAAAAAATCCGACAGCAAGGCTGCACGAAACAGGAAAAAAATAAAAGACAATCTTGATACGGCGGCAAAAAAAGGCAGGGAGGCTGCGGAAACACAGTCAAAGCAGACACTTTCGCAAAAGGCAAGCAACCTGGCGGGGCTTATAAAGCATCTGTGCATAAGCCTGCGTGAGCTTGCCCCCGGCATTATTGATGCAACCACTCTTGATATTAAAAAGCTTGATGTTTGCGTTGGCGCTGAGGATGCCGCGGATGCGGCGGTGAATTACGGCCTTATATGCGGTGGGGTTGAAATGCTTATGGCGTTTGAACACGAATGTAAAAAGCTTGTGGTTTCCGGGCACCCGTATATAACCGTTGATTATTTATCCCCTAAAATACAGGCGGAATTTGAACTTGTACTTACTGTGCGTGCTTATAAGGTGCTTGTGGCTCTGTATCGTGCAGAGGACGCTTATTATACCTACAGAGCAGGAATCTGATTCAACTTATCATATCGGAAGGAAGTGACAAAATGGCAGAATTGCCGCTCAGCGAAGTTATAAAAACTTCACTTGAAAATATCAAAAAGGTGTTGGACGCCAATACGGTTATCGGCGAGCCCGTTACCGTGCTTGAGGATACTGCGATTATTCCCATTTCCAAAATTTCTGTCGGTTTTGCATCCGCAGGCGCGGAATATAATGGAAAAAAAGAACAAAAATCCAAAAATTTCGGTGGCGGCGGCGGAACCGGCGTTACCATGACACCCTTATGCTTTATAGTGGTTAACCGCAGCGGCGAGGTTAAAATGCTCAATGTGGAATCCAACAGCGGTTACAGCGGAAACGAAGGCTATGTGGGTATTGTCAACGCGGTGGACGAGCTTATAAACAAAGCTCCCGGCATGATCGAAAAGGTAAAAGATATTTTTTCCAAGAACGATGAAAAGCCTGAAAAAACCGACGAAAAGGCATAAATATCATATCGCAACAAGTAAAAACGGGAGCATATCAAGGATGCTCCCTCTTTTTTTGCAGATTCACTTAAACCCAACATAATTATTATACCATAAAGCGTGTTTGTATGTCAATAACAAAACATATGTAATGTTAAATTTCTGCGAAATTAACAAAAAATGGTTGTGCAATTCTTACAAATTGCCTATTGAAAATCAGTTATTTGTGTGCTATAATGTAGACAGAAAGAAGAAAGAAAGGTACACGCCAATGGAAGATTAAGTTTTAACACTCATTTAATAAAAAGCAAAGCATTAAGTTCACGGCGGTGTTACGCATAACATAGATTTTAATAATCCGGCAGCCGTAACCAATAAAAGGTTTGCGATTGATAGTCGGAAACGAGAGATTACAGGCTTTTGTTGAATGAGTTTAAAAAAATTCGCCTTTCAGTGAAAGAAAAATATCGGCAAAAAAGTAGGTTCTCCTTAGAGAACGTTGGAAGTGAATGTTTGCGGTCGGGTTTGGTTCTGGCGGAAGGCAGATAAAGAAAGTGAGGATAACAAAAGATGTTAGATATCAAGAGTGAACAGAAATAGCCCTTGGCCGTTCGTAAAGAAGTCCGGTCAGGGGCTGTTTCTATTTTGTCGTCATAAAACAACACCCGAAAACCCGCAGGTTTTCAGGTGATTTTTTGTTATTGGGGCATGTATTCCGGCTCGTAAAAATTATCGTATATCGCCTTGACATTTTTAAGCAGCGGCTGAGCCTTTGTTGAACGGGGATCGTGCTCGTAAACGCACAACCACATACAGCATCCGAGCATGGGGCCCATGCGTCTTAAAACCTTACAGTTGCCGCCGGAAAGGTAAAGGAACGGAACTTTAAGCTCCTTTTTGAGCATGGCAACGATTTTAAGGTTTTCGCCCTGCTGAATATCGTCGTCGGCGCTTGTTACGATTTTTACCACGTCTGCTCCGCGTCGCTGTTGCTCAAGGGCAATTTCCATTACTCTTTCAGCAGGGGTGTATTTGAGTACATGCGAGGACATGAGCACTTCGCCGCCGTTTTTGTGTATCTTTTCAATAAGCTCCATCTGCTTTTTAACAGCCTGTGGATCATCCGTAAGTTCTTCGGGATGACGGCAGAACATATCTCCCATTACATCCACAAGAGTTGCCCCGTGCTGTGAAAGCTCAAACAGCTCATCGGCAAGGATATCATCCGTTTTGCCTTCATTTTCAAGCAAACGGTAATTGGTTACATATGTGGGCAAGTCGCCTGCGGCAGAAAAAATTCTGTCATACACGTCGGGAGTGCGGTACTGCTTTAAAAGTCTGCAGAACTGAATACCGAAAGCGCCGGCTCCCAGGGGGCATGCTTTATCCATTGTGTCGATTACTTCTTCGGGCGTAGGCTTTTGTATCATAACCGTAAAAAGTGGTTTTTCGTGATTTTTAAAGGTTGGTTTCATAAATAATTACCTCCTTATGCTTTGGGCATTGCATGCCTGCCGCCATCTATTAGAAAAGTGGTTCCGTTGATAAATGCACCTTTGCTTGATGCCACAAACATAATGGCATCAACTATTTCTTTAGTTTCGGCGGCACGTCCCATAAGAGTTTTCATGTTAGCCATGGCAGGACGTGTAAGAACGGGCCCCGGAGCAATGCAGGCAGTGCGTATGTTGTATTTTGCTCCTGCTTGCGCTATGGATTTTACAACACCGTTCATAAGTGCGCTTTTGGATGCGGCATAAGCCACATCTCCGCCGCCGTCCGCTCCGGTTATGGAGCCTAACGAAATTATAACACCGCTGTTTTGCTTTGCCATGTGGCCGAAAGCGGCATGCTGAAAGTAAAGAGAGCCTTTGAGGTTGAGATCGATACCGAAATCAAAAACCTCCATCGGTATTTCATGGAATTCGCCGTGTGCCTGCTTTATACGCAGCTCCGAGCCTCCTGCGCAGGTGACAAGGATATCCAGCGAGCCGAACACCTTTGCCGCCTTGTCACAGCAAGCTTTTACTTCGTTATATTTGGTTACGTCGCAGGTTACGGCAAGAGCTTTGCCGCGGGCTTCGTTTATTATGTATGCTGTGTTTTCGATGGAATCGGTGTTTATGTCTGCAAGCACAACATTTGCGCCGTTTTCGGCAAACATTTTGGCACAAAGGTTTCCAATACCCGAGCCTGCACCGCTGATAACAACAGTTTTACCTGTAAAATCCATAATTTGCCTCCGTAATATCAGAAAGTAAGAATAACTTTGCCGCAGCTTACGCCATCACGCAGTAAAGCGTGGGCTTCGTTAGCCTGCTCGATCGGCATTATTTTAAATATGGTGGGACGAACCTCTCCGCTTGTTACCTTGGGCCAGATATCCTTAACAAGCTTTGCAAGTATTTCGCCTTTGTAAAGTTCGGGCTTGCTGCGCAGGGTGCTTCCTATAAGACGGATATTTTTAACATACATTGTGCGCATGTTAACCGGCGAAATATCGCCTGCAAGCGTTGCAATCATTATCCAGCGGCAGCCGTAAGCCACATGTGGGAAACATTCGCCCACCTTTTCGCTGCCGAGGCAGTCTATGGCGATGTTCAGGGGGTGGCCGTTTTCGGCTTCCTGCTTAAGTACATCTGCGATGTTTTCTTTTGTGGTATCAACGGTAACATCTGCACCCAGGTGAGCTATAGCTTTTACAAATTCCTCGCCGCGTACGGTGGTTATTACCCTTAAGCCAAAAGCCTTTGCCATGGGAATTATAACGCTGGCAAGGCCGCTGGCGCCCGCGTTCATAAGGAGTGTCTGACCTTCCTTTGCGCCTCCTTCGATAAAAAGGTTAAGGTACGCTGTGGCAAATGCTTCGGGCAGGGCAGAGGATTCGACAAGGGAGATTCCTTCGGGCACGGGCATAAGCATAAACGTCGGCACTGCGGCATATTCGGCATAACCGCCGCCGCCAAGCAGGGCACAAACTTCATCACCTACATGCCATTTGCCTTCTGCCTGAGCTTCGGGAGAAAGCTGTTCTATGGTGCCGGATATTTCAAGTCCCGGCCAATCGGGGCAGCCGGGTGGGGGAGGATAACATCCGTCTACCTGCATAAGGTCGGCGCGGTTTACTGCTGCGGCACTTACTTTTACAAGTACTTCGCCGGGCTTTAATTGCGGCATGGGGACATCGGACATCTGTAATGTTTTCTTATTTGTTATGGTTACGGCTTTCATTTTTTGAACCACCTTCCATTTTTTATTTACTGTATTTATTATAAACTCATTGACAAACGCTGTAAAAAATGTATAATATCAAAAAAGGTAACAATTCTATCGTTTTTTTGAAAAAACGGCACTTTTAAGGAGAAAAATCAAATGAATAATATTTCATCGGATTCCCGTTTGAGCTTTTTTTATGCCGAAAAATATCATTATGACACATCCTACACTTTTGATGCCAGCTGTTGCCCCAGACCGCAGTTCTGCATGGGTTTTTTGATAAACGGCAAGGCGCGTTTTAAGGACTGTGCAGTTATGGGCAATGATTTTGAACTGCACCCCGGCGAGATAGTTTTTGTGCCCGTGGGCACAAGGTACATTGCAAACTGGATGTGCGATCCCGATATAACATACATAAGCATGCATTTTTTGTTTGATTATCCCGGAATTTTTTCACGCAACAGCAATTTCAAACTTCAAAAGCTTACCTTTGAAAACCCCGATGATATTTATAAACTGTACAGGGATGTCCTTGAAAATTACGATTCGCAGGATTTTTGCAGACTTTCGGTGCTTTCAAAATTTTTTGGCCTGCTTTCGGATATTCTGCCGAAACTTGAAACCTCAAACGAGAAAAAATGCGATGAACGTATAACCGGAGCGGTAGACTATATTGAAAAGCACTACGCCGAGCCCATAAGCGTGGAACAGCTTGCGGCGGCATCCAACATGAGCGTTTCCAGGTTTTTCCCTTGCTTTAAAGCGCAGCTTGGCGTTACCCCGGTGGATTATATCAACCACTACCGCATAAACCAAGCCATAATTATGCTGGTAAATAACCGCGAAATGACAATAGAACAGATAAGCAGCACGGTGGGGTTTGAATCCTCCGCCTACTTTCGCAAGGTGTTCAAAAAAATAACGGGAAAAATGCCAAAAAATTACAGAGGATTATCCGCCGAGGTGTAATATCGGCGGATTATTTTATGCACATTGTCTGTCAGTATATAATTAAAAAAGTATGAAAAAAGTTAAGAAATTGTATAATCTCTACAAAAATAGTTGACAGCAAATGCAGTATTGACTATAATGCTATCATAGGTTTGTAATGCGTTGTTATAACCTAATGTTATTGTTAAGAAAGGAAGAAAATCATGAAAAACAGATTTTCAAAGCTTCTCAGCGTGATTCTTTCTGTTGCTATGGTGCTGTCTATGTGCGGCATAACCACCATGGCTGATGAGGAATTGGTTGCGGAAACAACTGTTGTGGAAACAGTTGAAGAAACAACCGAAGAATCTGCAGA
>JAZSGA010000155.1:0-1574 GCA_045532495.1 Eubacteriales bacterium
CTGATTTTGAGAAAAAAGGTCACCCGGAATTTCAGCGACAGGATTACGAAATCCTTGTGGGGCATACCAATCGTGAGGAATCCGAAATTGCAGGCTCAGAGCTTGTTCGTGCTAAAGATTTTTCTATAGTGCAGACGGGAACAAGACTTTCTATTATGGCAAAAGATAGCTCAGGTATAACCGATGCAATGGATTATTTTATAAGTAACTATATTAATGTTGATAATTGTTCTGTTGCTACAAATATAGGCGAAAAAGTTGTTGTTCCTTTCGATTATCCTATAGATGCATTCAAGATCAATGGTGCAGACGTTTCTCAATATGGCGTTTTGTATGATTCACAATTCAAAGCTCAGGCTGAAGATATTGTAAACTTTGTTTATAACAATTACGGCATAGCAATACCTTCTTCACCAAAAAAGGTGGATACAGAGAGAACTATTATGCTTCACTGCAAAGACAATGCCACCTTTGCTGATATTGCAGATGACATTTCTCCTCTTGAAAGCGGTGTAATCGTACGGGATAATGACATTTCTGTGTATTCCGGCATAATGGTAGATCCCGTTCTTGCTGTTGATAAGTTTGTAAATGGTTATTTTACCGAAGAAAATATTTCTGAAAATGTAGACTTGATCATCGAGAGTTCTTCAGCCATCGAAGAAAGTCCGTATATTTTGATAGATGACGAAAAGACTTTGACTGACATCGAAGAAAAGGCAGCACAGCGCAGGGAATACATACTTAATACCCCCAATGGATACACAGAACTTCCCGAAAACACATACGGCAGAATTTTCTATGTTTCTGCCGACGGTGACGATACCGCTGACGGTCTTTCGGAAGAAACTGCATGGGCTTCCATTGAGAAATTGAATATTACCTCATTTTTACCTAACGATGTTATCCTGTTCAGACGTGGCGATGAGTTTCGCGGAAAGATCAAAGGCTGCGCGGGTGTAACATATTCATCATACGGTGAAGGTCCAAAACCTATTATAAATGGTTCAAAACGCAATTTTGCAGAGCCCGCTTTATGGCAGGAAACCGATGTTGAAAACGTATATAAGTGCTCATACCCCCTTGAAAACGTTGGTAATGTGGTGTTCAATTATTCCGGCAAGATTGGAAATTATGATGAGCTTATCGGACAGCTTCGCATTGTAGGAGCAAATGATTTTGAAGGTTATCAGGATCTTTCTGCTGACCTTGAATTTACAAGCGATCTTTCAAACGGAGATTTTTATCTATACAGCGCTGAAGGAAATCCCGGCGACAGATTCGAATCCATTGAAATATGCGAAGGCGGAAATCTGTTCCAGGGCAGCTCCAAAGATGTTACTGTAGATAACCTCATGTTTATATTTGGCGGAGCTCATGGTGTTGGATCAGGTACAGTGGTTAACCGCACGGTTAAAAACTGTATATTTGCTTGGATAGGCGGTTCCATACTCAAAGGCTACAACGGTGCAAATCTTACACGTTACGGCAATGCTGTTGAAGTATACGGCGGATGCGACGGTTATTATGTCTATGATAACTGGATATATCAGATCTACGACACAGGCGTTACG
>JAZSGA010000173.1:0-22087 GCA_045532495.1 Eubacteriales bacterium
ATTGTAACACAAAACCGGCAGGGATTCAACCCTGCCGGCACATTTTTGATATGATTTTTTAATTATTCTTCTGTCTTATTCTCGTCAATTATCTTCTGCGCGATAGGTCCGGGAACTTCTTCGTATCTTACAAAGTCGAAATCAAAGTTGCCGCGTCCCTGAGTCATGGCGCGCAGAGTAACGGTGTAATTTGCCATTTCGGACTGAGGAACTTCTGCCTCGATAACGGTAATTTCGCCGTTATCATCCGCCTTGCTTGTACCGAGAATTCTTCCGCGGCGCTTGCTTACATCGCCAATAACATCGCCCATGTAATCATCGGGAACATAAACCTTAAGTGTTCCAACGGGCTCAAGGATGGCAGGATTTGCGTTTTTGAGCTCCTTATATGCAAGGGAAGCCGCCATCTTAAACGCCATTTCGGAGGAGTCTACATCGTGGTAGGAACCGTCAAACAGATCGGCACACAAACCAACCATGGGGAATCCTGCCAAAACGCCCTTCTGCATACAATCGGAAAGGCCCTTTTCAACTGCGGGATGGAAGTTCTTGGGAACAGATCCGCCGAATGTGCTTTCGGAGAATACCAGGCCGTCTTCACCGGGAGCAAAGTGGATCTTAACGTGACCGTACTGACCGCGTCCGCCGGACTGCTTCTTATGCTTACCTTCGGCATCGATCTTCTTTTTGATGGTTTCGCGGTAAGCTATCTTGGGCTGAGTATACTGAACCGATGTGCCAAAGCGTGTTTTAAGCTTTGCGGTTACTATATCAAGGTGCTGTTCGCCAAGGCCGTAAACCAGCATCTGCTTGGTTTCTGCGTTGTTTTCGTAGCGGAGGGTGAGATCTTCTTCAAGCAGCTTGGAAATACCGCCGGAGATCTTATCTTCATCGCCCTTTGCGGCAGGAACAATACCCATGCCGTAATAAGGCTTTTTGAAAGCTATCTTTCTGTACTGAACAGCAGAGCCGGCAGAAAGTGTGTCGTTTGTGTTGGTATCGGAAAGCTTTGCGGTAACGCCTATATCGCCGCACGCAAGCTCGTCAACTTCTGTCTGCTTTTTGCCCTTGATGGTGTAGATATGCGAGAACTTTTCGTTTTCGCCGGTGGTAAGGTTTTTAAGAACAGCATCACGCTTAAGAGTACCGTTCATAACCTTAAAGTAGGACATCTTACCAACAAACGGGTCAGCAACTGTTTTAAATACAAATACAGCGGGATCTCCGTTGGGATCGATCTTAACGTATTCGTTATCAAGGTTACGTTCATGCTTCTTACCAAAGGGATTGGGGAAGGATTTTGTGATAACGTAAAGCAGTGAGGAAATACCGTCAAGAGTAACAGCAGAACCAACCATTACGGGAGCGATGCTTCTGTCGTTGATACCCTGCATAAGGGCTGCGGTCATTTCTTCTTCGGTGAATTCTTCTTCTGCAAAGAATTTTTCCATAAGCTCATCGGATGTGGAAGCAAGAGATTCCATAAGGAGCATACGGCTTTCGGCGATGGTATCGGCAAATTTATCGGCGATCGGAATTTCAACGGATTCCTGACCGTTGTAAACAAACGCCTTGTTTTTGATAAGATTTACTATGGAAACGCATTTTCTGTTTTCAAAAATAGGAACCATTACGGGGCAAACTGTTTTGCCGAATTTTTCACGCATGGAATCTATGGTAGCAGAAAAATTAGCGTTTTCATCATCTATTTTGTTAATGAAGAATGCTTTGGGCACGGTAGCCTCGGTGGCATACTGCCATGCAAGTTCGCAGCCCGCATCAACGCCGCTCTTGGCGTCCATAACTATCAGCGCACAGCCGGAAACACGCAGACCCTGCATTACTTCACCGGAAAAATCAAGGTAACCGGGGGTATCGATAATGTTGATCTTAACACCGTTGTATGTGATAGGAGCTATTGCCGTAGAAATTGAAAATTTACGCTTTATTTCCTCGGGATCGTAGTCGCAGATGGTGGTGCCGTCAACTGTTTTGCCCAGTCTGTCGGTTTCCTTTGCGATATAAAGCATGGCTTCGGCAACTGAAGTTTTGCCGTTTCCTCCATGTCCCAAAAGACAAATGTTGCGGATGTTTTCTGTGTTCATTGTTGCCATTGTAAAAGACTCCTCTCTAAATTGTACTTGCCCGTACAAAGCGGTTATGTATAGTCAAAAGGTAATTTCGGAATTGAAAATAATGTAAAAACCAAGAATTAAGATGATGACCAGATTTCACTTTTACGGTAGGCTCATCAGCCATTAACAATATTATAAATCAGATTGCAAAATTATGCAATATGTAATAATAATCATAATATTATCAATATTTTTGTGCAATTTTCACAAATAATTGTTAAAATGGCATAATTGGTTGATTGCAAGTAACATCAGGCACCTTAATGTTTGCCGTTATTGACATTTTTATGCTTTTATGATATAAGTATATAAGATAAAAAGCACAATATCAAGGAGCCTTTATTATGACAAAAAACCTGCAGAATTATATAAAAAACGGCAAGGTTTCCGCATCGGACATAGCAAACCTTTGCCTTGAACTTAACGATGGAGATACCCTTACCTTAGGCGGCGGAATTATAGAAATTTTCCCCGACGGTGCCTTTGGCAAATACTACTGCATATCCAACAACGACAAAGGTAACAAAAACATTGCTTTTCCCCTTATAAACAAAAAAGGCATCACCATTGACGGCGAGGGTGCCGAGCTGTTTTTTCACGGTGATATACTGCCCTTTGTTATAGACAACTGCACCGACATCACAATCAAAAATCTCAATGTGGATTACAAATCGCCTTATTTTGCCCAGGCGGAAATTGTTGAAGCGGACGAAAACCGCACCGTTTTAAAATTTGACGGCAAGGACTTTTTCTGCAAGGTAAAGGACGGCCATTTTTGCTTTTACAGCCCCACAGACGGTTGGGAACACACTGTAAAAAGCTGCCTGAGCCTTGAGTTTGATACAGAAAAGCGTGCTCCCGCACCAAACGGTCTTACCTATTTTCCGTACACCGGCGAGCCTTGCGATCACGGCTTTTTGGGCGGAATGTACCGTGATGTAAAGCTTAAGCAGCTTGACGAAAACCTTATAGAAATGACAGGTGTTCTCGGCAGAGTGCACACCGTTGGCAACCACATTGTATACACCCACAGCGGCAGAAAAAACCCCGGATTTTTTATTACGGAGTCAACAGATACAACCCTTGACAGCATAACAATGTATCACACCGCAGCCATGGGTGTTATATGCCAGATATCCGAAAATATAACCCTTAAAAATGTTTATGCTATGGCACGCAAAAATTCCGGCAGAATGATGTCGGTAAATGCCGATGCCACCCATTTTGTTAATTGCCGTGGCAAAATCACCATGGACAGCTGCAAGTTTGTCAACATGATGGACGATGGCTGCAACATCCACGGTATATATCTTAAAGGTGTGGAAAAAACTTCCTCCCACTCCTTTACCGCCGGCTATGGTCACGGTCAGCAGGTGGGAATAAACATCTACCGCCCCGGCGATACGGCACAAATACTTGACATTTATACAATGGAAGTTTTGTGCGAGCTTACCGTTGAAAAGACCGAATTTATAAGCCATGACAAACTAAAAGTATACACCGTTCAGCCCATGCCCGAAATCCCCGAAGATTGCATTGCCGACAACAAAAACACAGCGCCGGATGTTCACATAGTTAATTGCGAAACCGGCAACAACCGCCCCAGAGGCTTTTTGCTGGCATCGGCAGGCAAAATACTTGTGGAAAACTGCACATTTTACAATATGTATTCCGGCATTTTTGTCGGCAGCGAGGCAAAGGACTGGTACGAAAGCGGCAAAACCACCGATGTAACAATACGCAACAACAACTTTTTAAACAGCGCATACGCCGGCGACTGTGCCATACGCATATGCCCCAATCTGCCTTATCCGGACAAAGTAGAAAGTTTCCACGGCAAAGTGACAATCGAGAACAACACCTTCACCATGGCAGATAAACGCTTTGCGATAATAAAGAATACCGACAACATTGAATTCAGAAACAACCGTTTCATCTGCGATAACTCCCTGCCCTTCCACGGGCAGTTCGAAAACGGTGGAGTTGTGATACAGAAGTGCAAAAACACCTGCATTGAGGCTGTTGCCGAATAAACAAACGGAGTAATTTTGTGTTAAGAACTGCAAAAAACGGCTCTGTCAGCATCACCTATGAGCTGGAATTTAAAAAAGTTAAAAACATAAATATGCGTATAAAGCCCGACGGCACGGTTTATGTTTCGGCAAGCCGTGCTGTTTCCACCGCCTTTATAGATTCTTTTGTTTTATCAAGAGCAAATTTTATTTCCGCCGCAAAAGATCGCATAAGCCATCGTCAGCTTCAACCTCTGACGAGATACTTTAATGAAACGGAAGTAAAAGATGTTATAACAAGCTTTTGCAAAAAACATTACCCTTATTACGCGGGGTTTGGTATAGCCTTTCCTCAGATAAAATTCCGCAAAATGATTTCGTGCTGGGGCAATTGCCGCCCGACAAAAGGCGTGCTCACCTTCAACACCAACCTCATGTATGCCCCAAAAGATTGTATTGAATATGTGGTGCTGCACGAATTTACCCATTTTTTGCACCCAAACCATTCAGCTGCCTTTTACTCTGAATTAAAAAAAGTCTGCCCCCTGTGGCAGACATACAAAAAAGCACTGTTGCAGATTCCGATAAGGCAATTAAACAACATCAACAACGAGGTATAAAATGATTAAAGAACTCATGCACGATCCGCTTTTTTTGGCACAAAAATCCTTGCCTGCAACGGAACAGGACATACAAACAGCCACAGATCTTTTTGATACCCTTGTGGCACACCGGGAAAGCTGTGTGGGCATGGCGGCTAACATGATTGGAGTAAAAAAGTGCATAATATGCTTTGCCGCAGGTAACGGTTATATAACCATGCTAAACCCAAAAATAATTTTTTCGTCGGGCGCTTACGATACCGAAGAAGGCTGCCTTTCGCTCCTTGGCGGACCACGCAAAACAAAACGCTATAAAAAAATCAAAGTAACATATCAGACCACCGATTTCAAAACCCGCACCAAAACCTTTGAAGGCTTTGAAGCGCAGATAATTCAGCATGAGATAGACCATTGCAACGGTGTTCTCATATAAAAATCATTCCGCCGCAAAGGCGGAATTTTTTATATACATAAAAAGGGCAAAAAAACTCCGCCCGGAATAAACCGGGCGGCGAAAACACTTAATAAAAAATATAAATTGACATGCCCTTAAAGGGACACGGAACGGCTGAAATTATCAGCCAAGCTTTGCGCTGTTAACCTTTACACCGGGGCCCATTGTGGACGCAAGTGCACAGCTCTTGATGTACTGACCCTTAGCTGCAGCGGGCTTAGCCTTGATAATAGCGCCCATAAGTGCATTAAAGTTGTCATTGAGCTTTTCGGGACCAAAAGATGCCTTACCGATTGCACAGTGAACGATGTTCTGCTTGTCAAGACGGTATTCGATCTTACCGGCCTTAGCTTCTTTAACAGCCTTGGCAACATCCATGGTAACAGTACCGGCCTTGGGGTTAGGCATAAGGCCCTTAGGACCGAGCACCTTACCGAGACGACCGATAACGCCCATCATGTCGGGAGTTGCAATGATTACGTCATAATCAAACCAGTTTTCGTTCTGGATCTTAGCAACAAGATCTTCAGCACCAACGAAATCGGAACCTGCTTCTTCAGCAGCCTTAGCGTTGTCGCCCTTAGCGAAAACGAGTGTACGGGTTGTTTTACCTGTACCGTGAGGAAGAACGATAGCGCCTCTTACCTGCTGGTCTGCGTGACGAGAGTCAACGCCGAGCTTAACGTGAAGCTCGATAGTTTCATCAAACTTAGCGGAAGCTGTTTTGCAAACAAGTGCAATAGCTTCTTCTGCGTCATAAAGCTTAGCTTTGTCTATAAGCTTCTGACTTTCAATATATTTCTTTCCCTTATTCATTGTTCAAGCCCTCCTGTCAGTCAGCAACGATAACGCCCATGCTGCGTGCTGTACCAGCGATCATGCTCATAGCTGCTTCGATGGAAGCTGCGTTGAGGTCGGGCATTTTCTGTTCTGCAATTTTCTGAACCTGTTCCTTTGTGATGGTGGCAACCTTGTTCTTGTTAGGTTCGCCGGAAGCGGTTTCAAGGCCGCAAGCCTTCTTGATAAGAACAGCTGCGGGGGGAGTCTTGGTGATGAATGTGAAGGATCTGTCAGCGTAGATTGTAATAACAACAGGGATAATAAGGCCCATGTCGTTCTTTGTCTTTTCGTTGAATTCTTTACAGAATCCTGCAATGTTAACGCCGTGCTGACCGAGAGCCGGACCTACAGGAGGAGCGGGAAGAGCCTTTCCTCCGGGTATCTGCAATTTTACTAAGGCAACAATTTTCTTTGCCATTTTTAAACACCTCCGAATGTGGTAGTAATATTTTTCGGGAACATGGTTCCCTCCCACTGCATTGCGCTTGCAATGCCTTTAGCCAATAGGGGTTAAGAATCAGTCTTTAAGGGGTTCAACATCCTTGGCATCCATATCCACAACAGATTCTTTTCCGCCGAAGATGAGAGAAACCTTGATTCTTTTTTTGTCGTTGTCAATCTCTTTAACGGTAACAATAGAGCCCGCAAAAGGACCTGCAACAACGTAAACGCTTTCGCCGATCTCAAATTTAATATCGGCAACATGAAGATCAACACCCAAAGCCTCAACTTCAGCTTCGGAAAGAGGAACGGGACGTGATCCGGGACCTACGAAACCGGTAACACCGGTAATGTTTCTGACAATGTGCCAGCTTTCATCGTTCATGACCATTTTAATCAGAACGTAGCTGGGGAACAGCTTGTGAGTTTCTGTCTTGGGACCTTTTTTGGGTTTTTCGTTTCCGTCGTCATCGTATTCAACAATGCGCTGACCTTCAACGTAATCGTCGTAAGTTTCGCCGTCGGTTATAACGGTTTCAACGGGAATACGAGTTTCAAAAATAAGGTCGTGAAGACCGCGGTTTTCAACGATCTTTTCGATGTTTGCCGCCACTTTATTCTCATATCCGGAATAAGTGTGAAGAACAAACCACTCCGCCTTTGCTTGGTTCGACATATTCAATCTCCTTACACAGTTTTTAAGGTAAGAATGTACCTACGGGATTAACCAATCTTTGCAAGAAGTTCGAACAGCTTGCTAAGACCTGTGTCTACGAGGAATATGCAGATTCCGATGATCGCAATAGCGATGATAACAGTTATGGTTTTTTTGGTTGTGTCCTGCTTGGAAGGCCAGGATATCTTCTTGAATTCACTTTTGTAATCCTTGAAGAACTTCTTGACTCTTTCGCCGAACGAAACCTTTGTCTTTTCTTCTGCCATTGTAGTACCTCCCTTTACAAATCAAATGGTAAGCCGAAGCTTACTTTGTTTCCTTGTGAAGGGTATGCTTGCGGCAGAAACGGCAGTACTTGTTGAGTTCAAGACGATCAGGATTGTTCTTCTTGTTCTTGGTACTGTCATAGTTTCTTTGTTTGCATTCGCTGCAAACGAGTGTAATTTTTACTCTCATTGATTAAAGCACCTCCCGGTAAATTTTAAGTGTTTTACCTCCCTCGTTTTAAAGGCACAATTGATGCGCCGCCCATAAAAACGGGCATAACAAAAAAAGCACCCGCAAAAGAGGTACGTTGATTATAGCATATATTTTTTCATTTGTCAAGGGTTTTTCGGTATTTTTATGATATTTTTGTATTATTTTTCTTCATTTATATAAAACGGTAATCGCATGCGATTTTTTTTGGGTGCTTACAATCCCCCAAGGCTTTAAATGCAGGCAATGAAAAAGCAAAACCGCTTTTCTTCATTTATATTATATTATAATATCACCCAAAATTCAATATCAAAAAACGAAATACCGGAAAAAATCGCTCTGATTTCCATAAAATAATCAAAAAAACTATTGACAAACAGCACAGATGTATGCTATAATCTAAAAGCCGCTTGAAAAAGGTGGTTAATTTTTGCGCCCGTAATTAATTACCGGGTGGGCAAAAAACCTTTATTCAGCGAGACTTAATTGAAAGTGAGGTGCTTTTCGTGTACGCAATTTTTGTTACAGGCGGAAAGCAGTACAAAGTTCAGGAAGGCGACATCATTTTTGTCGAAAAGCTCGACGTAAATGACGGCGACGCAGTTACATTTGATACTGTTATCGCAGCTGCAACAGATGCTGGCTTCAAAGTAGGCGCAGATGTGGCAGGTGCAAAAATCGAAGCTTCCGTTGTTAAGAGCGGCAAGGGCAAGAAGATCCACATCATCAAGTACAAGGCAAAGAAGAACGAAAAGAAGAAGATGGGTCACAGACAGCCTTATACAAAGCTTCAGATCAACAAGATCGCGCTTTAATTTAACTCACGTTTTATGACAAGCGTAATCTTTTCCAGGGATTCATCCGGTTTTATAGGTTTTACCGTAAGCGGTCATTCCGGTTATGCCGATGAGGGAAGCGATATCGTCTGCGCTGCTGTTTCATCTTGCTGTGAGCTTGTTCTTAATCAGCTTTGCGACAGTTTTGGCTTTGATATTGATGTTACCGTTGATCCCGAGCGTGCTTTTGTAGGGTGCGATTCCCGCAAGGCGCACGCAAAAAACAACTCGCGTGATATTATCTCTTCCGTTATCGACGGTTTTTACCGAACGGTAAAGGATATAGAAAATCAGTATCCGCAGTTTGTCAAATGTACTATAACGGAGGTGTAAACAATGAGATTAGGTTTGCAATTTTTCGCCCACAAAAAGGGTGTCGGTTCCACAAAGAACGGCAGAGATTCCGAATCCAAGCGTCTTGGCGTTAAGAAGGCTGACGGACAGCCCGTTATCGCCGGCAACATTATCGTAAGACAGAGAGGCACCAAGATCCACGCTGGCAACAACGTTGGTGTTGGTACTGACTACACTCTTTATGCTCTTATCGCAGGCAAGGTTAAGTTTGAACACATGGCCGGCGGCAAAAAGCGTGTAAGCGTTTACGAAGCATAAGTACAGTATTTACCGTACCTTTTGCTTTTGGCTAAGGATTATAATTTGGCTGTCCGTGCAGGGCAGCCATTTTATTGTATCCCCTTTTTTCTGAAAGGAGCATACACATGATTTTTGATAAAGTAACTATATATATAAAAGCAGGCGACGGCGGAAACGGATGCGTTTCGTTCCACCGCGAAAAATACGTTTCGCACGGGGGCCCTGATGGCGGAGACGGCGGAAAAGGCGGAGACATTATCTTCACCGTAGATGAAGGCAAAAACACTTTGCTTGATTTCAAATACCGCCGCAAATTTGTTGCTCCCAACGGTGGAGACGGCAAAAACTCAAAGTTCCACGGCAAATCTGCCGAAAACCTGTATATTCCCCTGCCCCCCGGAACAATAATTAAAGATCCCGCAACCGGCAAGATAATCAAGGATATGTCGGATGCAGATGTTGCCGAAAAAGGACAGTTTGCAATACTTAAGGGTGGAAAAGGCGGTTTTGGCAACATGCATTTTGCCACACCCACTCGCCAAACACCCAATTTTGCAAAAGCAGGTATAAAGGGAAAAGAAATGGAAGTTTCCCTTGAACTTAAAATGCTTGCGGATGTGGGACTTGTGGGCATGCCCAGTGCAGGTAAATCCACACTGCTTTCCATGCTCAGCTCCGCAAAACCCAAAATTGCCGATTATCATTTTACCACCCTTTCCCCCATCCTTGGCGTGGTGGATGCAAAGGCAGGCGGCTTTGTGCTGGCAGATATTCCCGGTCTTATCGAAGGTGCCCACGAAGGTCTTGGTCTGGGACACGAATTTCTACGCCATATAGACCGCTGCAGAGTCCTTGTAAACGTGGTGGATGCTTCAGGCATTGAAGGAAGAGATCCGCTGGAGGATATCGAAACCATTGAACACGAGCTTGAAATGTATAACCCCGAGCTCATGGATCGTCCCAGAATCATTGCTGCAAACAAAATAGATATGATGTCGGACGAAACCAAAGAAAGGCTCGAAAAATATGCCGCCAGTAAGGAGCTTCCCATATTCTTCATGTGCGCAGGCATAGGCGAAGGCGTAAGGGAGCTTGCGGAACACATTTCGGTCATGCTTAAGGATCTGCCTCCCCTCAAGATTTACGAGGCGGAAGTTGATATTACCGCCAAGGAGGAAGAAATCCCCAACGAAGAAATTACCGTAACCAAAAACAAGGGCGTTTACTATGTGGAATCCGAGCGACTTATAAATGTGGTAAATTCCATAAACTTTTCCGACCGCGAGTCCTTTGCCTATTTTGAAAAAGTTCTGCGCAATGCAGGCGTTTTTCAGGCACTTGAGGATCACGGCATAAACGAAGGCGAGCTTGTAAATATTTACGGCGCCGAATTTGAATATTACAGATAACCACCAAACGGGCATATCCTTAAAAGGCTATGCCCCGTTTATTTCATATCCGGCGGCGTTAAAATGTTAACATATTGTAAAAAATACGCACCCCCCTTTACAATATAAGGAATATTTGATATAATTTATCGGTAAGCGTGAAAATATACGCTTATAATAAATATAACACACATATGCTTGTCAAGGCAGGGTGCCGTTTTTGCGGTGTTGCCGCTGACAGACAGCGTATGGAGGGTAAAAACCCAAGGAGGAAAAACAAATGTCAGTAGTATCCATGAAACAGCTTCTCGAAGCAGGTGTTCACTTCGGACATCACACAAGAAGATGGAACCCAAAAATGGCTGAGTACATCTTCACAGAAAGAAACGGTGTGTACATCATCGACCTTCAGAAGACAGTTAAGAAGCTTGAAGAAGCTTACATGTTCATCCGCGAAGTAGCTATGGAAGGCGGCAACATCCTTTTCGTAGGTACAAAAAAGCAGGCTTCCGACGCTATTAAGGAAGAAGCAGACAGAGCAGGTGTTAACTACGTTAACGTAAGATGGCTCGGCGGTATGCTCACAAACTTCAAGACAATCAAAAAGTCCATTGCTCGCCTTAACAGCCTCCACACAATGGAAGACAACGGCACATTCGATCTTCTTCCCAAGAAGGAAGTTATCGGCCTTGTTAAGGAAATCAACGACCTCGAAAGAAACCTCGGCGGTATCAAGAACATGGAAGGTCTTCCTTCTGCAATGTTCGTTGTAGACCCCCGCAAGGAAAAGAACGCAGTTGCTGAAGCTAAGAAGCTCGGTATTCCCGTTGTTGCTATCGTTGATACAAACTGCGATCCCGACGAAGTAGACTACGTTATCCCCGGCAACGATGACGCTATCCGCGGCATCAAGCTTATCCTTTCCGTTATGGCAGACGCTATCGTTGAAGGCAGACAGGGCGAACAGCTCACAGCTGCTGAAGAAACAGACGAAGAAGCTGCTGAATAATTTTGAGCAAATCGGATAATTTATATTAATTTAATTACGTTTATCAGGAGGAAAATATAATGGCTATCACAGCAAAGGACATTGCAGATCTCCGCGCTAAAACAGGTATCGGCATGATGGAGTGCAAAAAGGCACTTACAGAAGCAAACGGCGACATGGACGAAGCTATCAAGATTCTCCGCGAAAAGGGTCTTGCAGTTGCAGCCAAGAAGGCTGACAGAATTGCCGCTGAAGGTAAGGTTGATATCAAGCTTTCCGCTGACGGAACAAAGGCTGCTATCATCGAAATTAACTGCGAAACAGACTTCGCTGCAAAGGGCGATAAGTTTGTTGCATTTACAGATAAGGTTCTTGAAATCATCCTTGATAAGAACCCTGCAGACGTTGAAGCTCTTCTCGCTCTCAGCTATGATGCAGAAAACACAGTTGACGATATCCTCAAGAAGGAAATCATCAACACCATCGGCGAAAACATTTCTATCCGCAGATTCGCTGTTGTAGACGGCGTTATCGCAAGCTACGTTCACGGCGGCGGCACAATTGGTGTTGTTGTTAAGGCTGAAACAACTGCAGCTGATACAGAAGCAGTTAAGGCTGTTCTTAAGAACGTTGCTCTCCAGATCGCAGCTATGAACCCCAAGTACCTCGGCAAGGAAGATGTTCCCGCTTCTGTTCTTGAAGAAGAAAAGAACATCCTTATGACTCAGATCCAGAACGATCCCAAAAACGCTTCCAAGCCTGCACAGATCATCGAAAAGATGGTTACAGGTAAGATCGGCAAGTTCTACGATACAAACTGCCTTATGTTCCAGGAATACGTTAAGGACGACAGCAAGAAGGTTTCTGAATACGTAGCCGACGAAGCTAAGGCTCTTGGCGGTGACATCAAGATCTGCCAGTTCATCAGATTCGAAAAGGGCGAAGGCATTGAAAAGAAGGAAGACGACCTCGCAGCAGAAGTTGCAAAGCTCGCTTCCGGCAACTGATTTATAAGCCATAAGTTTACCGGTGTCCAACAGGACACCGGTTTTTATTATATAAGTTCTTAAAAAAGCCCGAAGGTTTTATCCTCAGGGCTTTTTATTGTGATATTTGATTTTAATACAGCGCTATATTTGAAACATTGTATTTTATGCGTATATTTTTGTTCTTACGGCTGTAAAGCGTGCCTTCGCCACGCTCGGCATCCCAATCGCCCACAAAGTAAACTGTGCCGTCATCTGCCACAACAAAATGGCTTACATCCGAAGCAATTTCCTTTTCCTTGCCATTGGTATTGCTGCACAAAGTGCCGCTTTGCAACAGAGCGTCATAATCCTTTATGTAGTATGCGGTGTTTTTGTATGAGGCAATGAGATTGTATCCCGTTTTTGCCACAACGCAGTTTTCCGCCACAAGCTCACCCGAAACATAAACATCCGAAAGCTTTATGCCCGAAAAACCGTCCTTGTAGTTTTTTGCCACCATAAACGTACCGTTATCGAGCATGCGCACAGCACCGTAGCTGTTATCCACTTCGCCCACCTCGCCGCACACGTTATCGGCATAATCAAAGCTGCCTATCATTTCGGTGCCTGCATCGGAAAAGGCAATGGTATTAACCTTTTCGTTGTACCACAGAATATCCCATACAGCACCTGGCATTGCAGTTACATTTTCGGAACCGCGCACCCCAAGCACATATCCGTCTTCGGAATTGTAAAAATATGCCAGAGTATTTTTATCCGCATCGTAATACGATCTTACGGGCAAAATGTTGACGGTGCTGCAGTTTTCTTCTATACATTCCGCTGTTTTTCCATCATAAAACCAAAGATCGGATTCGCCGTAAACATTGGTAACTGCAAAAAACATGGTTCCGTCTTCAAATATCGCCTCGGCTGTACAGGTATGTCCGTCGGGAGAAAGCTTTCTGGGGTGGTTATCGCCCTTTTGGATATTGAGTATGCCTGCGCTGTCTATATAAAGGAACTCCGAAAGATTATCCTTGGCACAGCAAAGTGAGCGTGCCGCCGAAACCAGGATCTTGCGTTCCTTATCTCCGCTTTTAAGGTAAATATCACCACGCAGGTCTATGTATATAACCTTTTTATAATCTTTATCCGCAAGCACGTTGGCGTATTTGTAATACTTCTGATTTTCGTAACCGTAGCTTACAAAGGAATCACCCGGTTGAAGCCCTGCCACATCCTGACCGGCACGTCCCGAATCCTTTGATCCGTTTTTAACATAAAGGTCACCATCATCGGTCTTATATATCAGGTTTTTGCCGTTGGCGGAAATTTTAAACTCCACCACGTTGCTGTCTATCTTGCGGACATCGGAATAATTTCCAAGGTACAGTTCGCCATCTGCGTTTATATATGCAACGCTTTCGCCCGATGTGTTGATATCAAACGCCACAACATCACGGGCAACACGATCGTTGTCGTTGCCAAGCTGTGAAACTTCGGGGCAGTAATAAAGATCGTACTTCGTTGTATAAATCGGTGCTTCTGTACCCTGCTCCTCCGAAACAGGCTTGGGATCATCAAGGTAATATATGTTTGTGCGGTCGGCTCCGCTTTTTATCAGCGAGGACTCGGAGCTAAAGTAAAAACTGTTCCACTCCTCTGCAAAATCAAGTGCAGATTTTCCATCCACCACACCAACAGAACCGTTGGAAGTATAATAGTAAACATCCCTTTGATTTCCGGATTTACCGAAAGCAACCACTCCTGCTATTACTGCTGCAGCAATAATAACGATAAGCAAACAGATTGCAATTAAAGCTCCCAGCGCCTTTTTTGTAAGTCTGCGGCGTGGCTTGCGGGGTGTTTTGGGCTGTTCTGTGGCAATTTCTTCAGTATCAGTAGGCTGTGCAACCACTTCGGCAGCAACTCTGCGCTTGCTGATACGCAAAGGATCCACAGAGTTTCTCTCCGTCTCGCCCGGTTGCTGTTCAAAAGGCTTTTCGGCAGCCTGCTCCTCAACGCCATTGGTGTCTTCCGGCTGCTGCTGTGCACTTTCCACCTGTTCGGTGTTTTCGGATTGCGGATACTCGTTCACATCCGGGACTTCGTTATTTACAGCTTCTGCACATTCCGCAGGCTGTGCTGTCTGTTCGCCGCAATTGGCGCATACGGTAGCATTTTCTTCAAGCTGAGTGCCGCAATTATCGCAAAACTTCATTTTGTCCCTCCTGTAAATTCTGTGTATTAAAGTTCTTTAACTTCAAGGGTGTTTGCAATTTCATTAAAGGCTTTTTCGTAATACTCGGATTCCAAAGCGTAACAGATTTTTTCGCGCTTGTGCTTCAGCAGATATTCATCTGTAATTTCCGACATGGGATAAGCCTTTATAATATGATAACCGAAGGCTGTTTTTACAATTTCCGAAACTTCGCCTTCTTTCAAAGCATAGGAGGCTGTTTCAAATTCCGTTACCATTTCTCCTTTGCCGAAAACATAACCTGTTTCTATATTCATCCCGTCCAGGGTATAAGCCTTTATAACGGTTTCAAATTCTTCGCCGCCTTTAATCTTGGCAAGAGCTTCTGCCGCCTTTGCTTCGTCGGTAACCATAAGGTGCTTTACACGGATGTAGTTGTTGCGGGCATATTCAAGCACCTGCTCATCCGTAAAGCTTACGGGGATATCATATATATATGATGCAAGCAGGGATTCATAGTAGTACTCGCGCATGGCGGTATCTGTGGTGTTGCTTGCCTTTACAAGGGAATTGTAAATGCCTGTCTTCATAAGCAGATATATGTCGGTGTTTACACCGTCCATGTGATATGCAGGAAGTACTATATTGTTTTTCTGTGCATATATTTCAAGAGCGCAGAAGTTTTTAAGTGTAGCCACAACAAGCTGATGGATATCAGCATCTGCCGGCACAGATTCTTTTATAATCCCTTCAAAAAGTTGATAGCGTGCTTTTGATATTTTTTTGTCGCCTATCTGCAAAACGTATGTGGTGTCATCCTCTGTTGCCACAGGTGCATCAAGCTTTACTGTAACAACTCTGACAATGCGCTGCTCGGCTTCCCAAAAAACATCGCAACCAAAAGCTTCGGCAACGGCACGCACGGGCACCAGCGTACGGGAATCAACTATCTGCGCCGGCACATCTATGGCAATATCGGTACCGTTTTTTACAATGCGGTTTTCGCCTATGGTGATGTTCACAGTGGTGTCGGCTTTTTTGGAAACCGCTGTGCGTGTTGCATCTTCCCACGAAACTTCGGCTCCAAGAGCTTCAAATATTGCGCGCATGGGCACCATGGTGCGGCTGTCTATTATCTGCGGCTGAACGTCAAAATCCACCGGCATGCCGTCAACATATACACCAATGCTGTCGGCAAACACATAGTTGCCGCAGCAAACTGCAAGCATGATTGCTGAAAATAAAATGGCTAAAAACTTTTTCATAAAGCACTCTCCTGAAAATTCTCATTATATAATATAATTATACAATTTCAGTATATCATCAATAGCGAAAAATGTCAACTAAATAAACATTAAAAAGCTCTCCGTTTTTTGGAGAGCTTTTACAATTCATTATACTTTTTACGCTTCAAGCTGCTTGGAAAGAAAAGCAGCCGCGGTCTGGATAAGCTTTACTTCGGTCTCGTCCGGGGAATGATCCGCCGATTCGGGCAAAACGCTGACCACCGATCCGATTATATCGCCCTCGGAAAGAATGGGCATGCATACCGACGCAAAAATTCTTTCGTTGCTGTCAATAACCGCCTTTGTTCCCTCGCCGCCGTAGGTGTACAACTGACGGGATTCCATAATTTCTTCGATCTCATGGGATACCTTTTTATCGGCAGTTTCCTTTTTGGATGTGCCCGCATATGCCACCACCGTGTCACGGTCGGTTATTATGATGGGTATGCCACTGGTTTTGTAAAGAGTTTCGGCATACTGCGATGCAAAGTTCAACAGCTCACCTATGGGTGAATACTTTTTGAAAATAACCTCTCCGTCACGGTCGGTAAATATTTCAAGTGGGTCACCCTCTCTTATTCTCATGGTTCTTCTTATTTCTTTTGGTATAACAACACGACCAAGGTCGTCTATTCTTCTTACAATTCCTGTTGCTTTCATATATAAAATCTCCTTTGTTCATATGGTGCACTTCTATTTTGTGTGGAACAAGGGATTTTTATGTAAGGAAAATGGTGGGAAATCATTTACTTTGTCCAAAATGTATGGTAAAATAAGATGCATAATGAAATATTCTGTTTTGTAATTTAAGATAAGTGAGCGGAGTGCAATTCACTCCGCAATTTTTCTATCAAATTTTCTATCAATTTTTTGCAATCCTATTGCTGCAATTTAACAACATTTCAGGTACGGTTTGCCTTGCGGTACTGAAGCGGCGAACTTTTTTCTTCCGCTTTGAAAATGCGTGAAAAATATGAAACGCTGCTGAAACCGTTTTTTTCGCTTATTTCCGAAACTGAAAGATTTGTTTTCTTTAAATCGTTTTTTGCCAGCACAATACGGGTTTTAAGAATATATTGCATAACAGTCATACCCGTACACTTTTTGAATTGCCTGCAAAAATAGTATTTGCTGATATTCGCCGCAGCGCAGATCTTGTCTATATTCATGTTATCGGCTATGTTTTTGTTGATATAATCTATGGCTTTACCCATAGTTCCGGTTATAGATGTTGTACTTGCCTGACAGTATTTATTGACATGCAAAAGCAACTCCATACAGCAAGCAAACAAAACCAGTTGTTTTTCATCGCCGCCATTGCATACAGAGGCTTTTCTGAAAACCGTGTCAATTTCTTCACGGTCTTTTTCATCTATTACAGAATAAACAATTGCTTTATCGGAAAAACTTCTGAAGCTGTTGTCGGCATCCAGCAGATTCAGTATCTTATTCAGTTCATCACGGGATACAAACAGTTTGCTGCGGTCATAAATTTCAGGAGTATCAGGCATGGTGTAATGATAAGTATCCGCCGCAATAAACACAAGCACTCCCTTTTTTATGGGAAAAATATCATCCGAACAAACAATACTGCCGCCATCCGAATGAAAATACATAAAAAGGTGCTCTTCCGATGTATGCCAGGTTTTATACATCTGATCCTTGCCCACCTGATGATATACAATTTTTTCTTCCACGATACCACCTCGATCAATTTTAACACAAATATGCGAAAAAAGCAACCACAATAAAATTTACAGCAATATTCTGCTATAAAGCAGGCAGTTTTTGTGATATAATCAATTCAAAGGAGTGAATTTCGACATGCTGTATTCTAAAAACATTGAAATTGCAGAATCGTACGAGCTTGTTGTGTGCGGCGGAGGCTTTGCCGGCTTTGCGGCTGCATGCAGTGCAGCAAGAACAAATGCAAAAGTTCTGCTTGTTGAGAAAAACAGCTCTTTGGGCGGCGTGGGCACAGTCGGTCTTGTAAATCATATTCTGGGTGAACGGTATATAGACGGTACACATATAAAAACCTGCGTGGGCGGTTTGTTTTGCGAAATAGAAAAAGAGCTGCTGAAAGCAAACGGGGCGGTAAACATAAATGACATAGACTTTAATCTTTGTCCCCACGGTTGGTACGCTTCACTTGGCACAGGTCTTATTTTTGATAAAGAAAAAATGAAGCTGCTTCTTGAAAAAATGCTTGTTGATGCAGGAGTAAAAATCCTTTATATGACAGATATTGTTGATGTTATTAAGGATGGCGACGCAATTACGGGAATTGTTGTACACAACAAAAACGGTTTGTACGGCATAGAAGGCAAATGCTTTGTTGACGCCACGGGAGATGCTGATATATGCGCCATGGCGGGTGTTGCAACGCACAAAGGCGATGAAAACGGCGGAATGGCGGCGGCTTCGCTGGAGATGCATGTTGAAAATGTTGACAGCAAAAAGCTATCGGAATATATGCGCTCAACCAAAGATTTCCGCTTCAGGGCAATTATAGAAGACCTTAAAAGCAAAGGTGTATGGAACTTTCCATATGACATTTTCATTTCCGTAATGCTCACCCAAAAGGACACTTTTATGATAAACACCATCCGTCAGGTGGGCATTGACGGAACAAATGCCGATTCTTTAAGCCGCGGAATAATTGATGGCAGAAAAGAAAACTTTGAACTGTTTTCTATTGCAAAAAAGCATTTCCCCGGCTTTGAAAATTCAAGAATAAAAGAAATAGCACCTGTCATTGGCATCCGCGAAACACGCAGAATAATCGGCGAATACACCTTAACGGTAAATGATCTGATAACAGCAAAAGATTTTGATGACAGCATTGCACTTTCCGGCTACGGATGGGATCTTCCCCACCCCCAAAAGCCAAGTCAGCAACCCTTTTCCGATGTTAAAAGGGAATCTGAAATCACGCAAATACCGTACAGATGCCTTTTGCCAAAGGACACTCGCAACCTTATTACCGTGGGCCGATGCATCAGCGTAGAACGCGAAGTTCTGGGTCCTGTAAGAGTTATGGGCCCGTGTATTGCCATGGGCCAGGCGGCAGGTATCGCATCCGCTTTAGCTTTGCAAAACGGTGCTGTATATAAAAATATTGATGTAAATGCTTTGCGTCAAAAAATTGTTGCAGCAGGGGGCATTGTTGACCGCGATGAAGCAAAAAACACCCTTGCACTTTGAGAAAGGAACTTGATTATGAAAAAATATAACGGAATTTTTACAGCGTTGCTTACCCCCTTTGACAAAAGCAACAAGGTAAACGAAAAAGAACTTGAAAAGCTCGTAAAGTTCAATCTGGATATGGGAGTTACGGGTTTTTATGTAGGTGGAAGCACCGCCGAAACTTTTTTGCTTTCCACGCAGGAGCGCAAACAAATTATGGATGTGGTAAAATCTGCCGCTCACAATGCGGTTTTGATAGCTCATATCGGTTCTTTAAATGAGCAAGAAGCAACACAGCTTGCACTGCACGCAAAGAATATGGGTTATGACGCTATTTCGTCCGTGGCACCGTTTTATTACAAATTCACCTTTGAGGAAATAAAAAACTATTATTTCCGTCTTGCAGATGCAACACAACTGCCAATGCTTGTATATCACTTCCCCGCCTTTTCGGGAGTAAATATGGGCATAAATGAAATGGGACAGTTTTTGAAAGATGACAGATTCCTTGGAATAAAATACACCTCCAACGATTTCTTCACCATGGAACAATGCAAATCCAAATTTCCCGACAAAATAGTATATAACGGTTTTGACGAAATGTTTTTGGCAGGTCTTTCCATGGGAGCCGATGGCGGAATTGGCAGTACATATAATTTTATGGCAAATAAGTTTGTGGAAATCAAAAGACTTTTCGATGAAGGAAAAACCGAATCGGCACAAGCCATACAAAAACAAGCAAACCGCATAATCACGGTGCTTTGTCAGATTGGTGTAATGCAGGCAGAAAAAGAAGTGTTAAATCAGCTTGGTTTTGATTTCGGAGTCTGCCGTCATCCCTTTGGCGAACCGACTGCAGAACAAAAGCAGCTGATTGCCAAAGAGATCATTCCCTTCATATAACAAAAGGAGATATAAATGCTTATTGAAAAGGTTAACAACGGGGAATATTCCCAATGCCGTATTCCCGGAATCGCTATGACCGAAAACGGCACCTTGCTTGCCTGCTATGAATGTCGCAAAACAAATTCCGATTGGGCAGATATTGATATCAAGATAATAAAAAGCACAAATGACGGTGAAACCTGGAAAACAATAACTGTTATAAAGGGTGACGGAAACACGTTAAATAACCCTGTACTGTTTGTCAAAGGGCAAGAAATACATCTGCTTTTCCTTAAGAACTACAAAAAGCTTTTTCACTGTGTAAGCCTCAATGACGGCAATACATTTTCTACACCTCAGGAAAAAGAAATAGATTGTCCTTTCTTTTATAACGCTGTGGCTGTGGGGCCGGGACATGGCATCGTACATAACGGAAAAATGATTGTGCCGATATGGTTTGCACAAAACAAGGAGGATCCCTACGCCCACAGACCGTCTGTTATATCAACGCTTTATTCAGCCGACGGTAAACTTTGGAATGTTGGCGAATTGATATGCAGTGATAATCTTATCAACCCCAGCGAATGTGCCCTGGCAATTACATCAGAAAACAAGGTGCTTGTTTCCATACGAAACGAAAACGATTGCCGTCTGCGTGCATTTGCCATAAGCGATAACGGAACAGAAAACTGGAGCATACCCTGCTTTCATCCGCAAATGCCCGACCCTGTATGTATGGGCAGCATGTGCAGCGACAAGCAGAATGTTTATCACATCAACTGCGATTCGTCAGTTGCCAGAGAAAACCTCACAGTAAAAATAAGCAAAGACTGTTTTAAAACCTTTGAAACTGTTTTTGTAGATACTCCCGCAGGATATTCCGACATAGCCGTAAAAAACAATACTCTGTATATTCTATATGAACGCGATTGCTGCAGCGGCGGACTGTATTTTAAAAAAATAACGTTATAAACCTAAAAGTGAGGTGGTTTCCACCTCACTTTTAATATATCTGTTTGCAAAAAATGCCGTATTCACAATACAGAAAAATTTCATTGCGCTTTTGTTTTTAGTATTGATTGATTCTGTTAAATATGTTATAATTGTAAAAACAATGTATGTCGGCAGGAGGAAATATTTTGAACTCTCAATATTTTTATTTTTCGTTCTGGTTTCTTGTTGTATCCGTTATCGTTTGCGCGGTATGGAGTTTTATAATCCGTGCAAAGCATCTTACCAAAAAGAATGTTGTTAACCCTATAAATGTATTTTTCGTTTCGTCTTTTCTTTCGCTTTTAATTCTGTTGATTCCCAAAGCGTATGAGCAAAACGGAAACTACATTATAGCATTTATCTCTTCCTTCAGGGATTCTTTCAACAGCATGTCCTTTGGAACAGGTCTGCAAACCATCAACTCACACATATTTGCCGATGTGGACGATTTTTTGAGAGATACGGAATTTTTGCAGCGTTTGTACGTATGCTTTTTGTCATCGCTCATACCGTTATTCAGCATAAGAGCCTTGTTTTTGCTGTTCAAGGACTCCTTTACCCCATTATTGTGCAAATTAAATATAAAAAACAATCTGCATGTTTTTTCAAGCATCAACGAAAAATCTCTTGTTATAGCAAAGGACATTTTTTCAAACAACAAAAATGCAAAAATTGTATTTTGTTCTTCCTCCAAACAAGGTACCGAGAATACTCATATTGATCAAGCCAGAAGAATAAATGCATGGATAACAAAGAAAAGCTTGTTGGGAATAGATCTTAACAACAGATTTGCTTCGGGAAAAGCATTTTTATACTTTATTGACAAAGATGAAAAATACAACGTAAGGCTTGCCCTTGATGTTGCAAAAAATATTGAAAACATAAAAAGAGACATAGATCTGCTTGTTTTCTCCTCCCGTGAAAGCTCGGAGCATGTAATAGATATTGCAAACAAAAAATCCCAAAACAAGCATGTGCGAATAGACTTGTTCAACGAAGCCAGAAGAACAGTGTACAATCTTGTTTACGAGCATCCAATTTACAGCGTCGGCAGCGAAAACGAGCCTGTAAATATTATGGTTTTAGGTGCGGGAAGCTACGGTCTGGAATTTGCCAAAGC
>JAZSGA010000183.1:0-8659 GCA_045532495.1 Eubacteriales bacterium
TGAACAAATTTCAATGCAGATGCAGCACCGCCGTTGAGAATTATATCCGAGCCGCTCTTGGTTACGGTTATTTCGCTGTAACTTCCTCCGTTAACTGTAAGCGACTTTCCGCCAAAGCTTACATTAAGTGCTTTATTTGAATCAATATCAAGGGTATATGCTGTGCCGTTTACTGTTCTGGCAAGAGCAATATCATATGTGCCTGCGCCCTTATTAAATGTAAAGTCACCGTCATATACTGTCAAGGCACCGTCAGAAACTGCCGCTGCGGTTACATATGTATACACTCCGCCATTTACATTTACAGCAGGCAATTCGCCGTTTTTGCCCGAAAGAGATTCGGAAATACTGCGTTTTGCAGCCACAAAGGAGTTCGAAGACATTATGATGTTTGCGTTTCCGAGGCTGACGTTTCCTACATCAAAGGTAATTCCGTCGGGCACGGTAACATCATTCTGCAGAGTTTTTATAAGCTTTACGGTATCCCCTGCCTTTGCGTCTTCAAAAGCACTTTCAACTGTGGAATAAGCGGTATCGCCAATCATTGCAGCACCGTTGCCCACATATTCTACATTATATGTGCCGCTGTCGGTAAGGGTATATTCACCGCTTGCGTAAACACCGTTTACAAGGGCAATATTACCTTCATCCGGGCAAAGTTTTATAACATTACCCGAAATCGCCTCAACATGACCGCCCTTTTTTGCAGAGTTTACGATATATGTGCCGCCTGCAACTATTGGCGAAATGCTGTTTGTTGAAGCCTCAGTGCCGTAGTTGTTAATAAGAAGGAAGTTCTTTTCAAGGCTTATGGGTCTTGCGGTGGAGGAATTGTTGTTTACGCTGAGCACACCGCCATTGTGAACAACAATAAAATCATCGCTGAATCTTGAACCTACGTGCACGCCTGCATTGTTGGTATAACCGTCTGCCTGGATTTTGATGTAAACCTCGCCGCCGTTTACTGTGTAAAGAACACCTGCGGTATCCTTTGCGGTATCAAAGTTATAATAGCTTCCTGCGTATATTTCAAACTTGCCGCTGTCGATGGTTATTATTTCCTTGCCACCGTCAGCATTCTGAAGACCCGAATGAAGAGCAAGCATATTGGATGCTTCGGAATTTGCCACAACCGTGCCTTCGCCAAATATTATTTCATTTCCGAAGGTGTTGAGGAAGCCAAAACGGGCATTGCTCATTATTGTGATATTCTTGAATGTAAGTCCTGATTTGAAATCGGCTCCCTTGCCGTCAAAGTCGATGGTTGCACCATCTGTTATACCCTCTACCGTAACATGGCCGTCAAGTGCGGGAGTAACCTTTGTGGAAGGCTTGTGCGTTCCTATAATATATACTGTTTTTTCGCCATCAAGGGAAGAAATAATCTCAAACGCCTTAAACCAGTCGGCAACCGCTTTGTTATAAGCAAAACCGTTGTTTGAGTTGCTGCCGTTTACTTCGTCAACGTATACCGGCAAAGCCTTGCCGTTTTCGGCATATACCGATGTAAGGTGAAGTTCCTTAACACCTGTGGGAACCGTAAACGCACCGCTGCCGTAATAAACGTGTCCGTTATACTTCCAACCTGCAAATACTGCATTATCCTTATCTTCAAGAACGGGAAGATCAATGGAAGCACCTGTAACATATTCCTGAGCATCTTCGTCAAAGTACACCGTAACGGCCATATTGATGGTAAAATAGCTTACTTCGCTGCCATCAGATGCCACAACCGAGAACACATCGCCCTTTGCAGGAGTAAATGTTGCGGTATAATTAACCTTATTGCCGTTTGCTGTTTGTGCAAATTCTGCAGTCACCTTGTTCCATTCGGAATCATAAATGCTGTAGCTGTCGCTTGCAGCTGTAAAAGATACGGTGCAGCTGTTGCCTGATTCAATTTTTTCGGGAACGGTAACTTCAAATGTCTTTTCCGCACCGTCTGCACGGTCAACGTATACGGTAACGCTGTCGTAAACCGAAAGGTCAATGGGTGAAATTGCACTTATTGTTGCAATACCTGCACCGGTAGCTGTTATTACACCCGAGGTGTTGACAGTTGCAACGCTGTTGTTGGAGCTTGTAAATATAACTCTGTCAAGGGTTGCAGATCCGCTTTCAACTTCGTAGGTAAGCTCATATTTTTCACCGTCAGTAATTCTAACGCTATCCTGTGCAATTGTGCAGCTTTCGGGGCCGGTTTCTCCGCCGACTGCGGTAAGTCTTACAACATAACCGCCATGGTATGCCATTTCGACGGAAATGCTGTCGTTTTTGTCAACCATTTTTGCGTCGGTGATATGGCTTGTTCTCGCACCGTTATCGGTATATATATCCGCAAGGTAGTTGCCATCGGAAAGGAAATCAAGGGAAATATCCCTTTTGTCAGCTTCAACAGTGATACCGCCTATATACCAATTATCACCGGAGCGGCGCGCCATGCCTATGTTTTCGCCCACCTCACCGTAAAGAAGCTTTGTATCATCCCATGCTGCCGGGAAGTTTTTATAAAGATCGTAAACCGAACTTGATCTGAGCACATCAACAGTTGTGGGTATGTGGTGTATACCGCTCATCATGATAACGGAAAGTGCTATCTGCGAGCCTGCCGTGGTGGTACTGTTGCCGCGGGAGTATATCTGCTCGGTAACATCGGCAGGGCCCACAACTCCTCTGGTAAAGGGAATAATTGTGTACTGCTCGGGAGTCATGCCGTTATCTCTGCCGGAAAATTCTTCGCCGCGAACAGCTTCTTTTGTAAGAAGGTTGGGCCATTTGCGGGTTTCGCCTGCAGGCTTTGAAGAGCCGTGAGTGTTAACAACAAGTCCAAGCCTTGCACACTCTGCAAAAATATCATCATAAAGCTGCATTGTTTCGGGAGTTTCGGAATCAAAGAAGTCTATTTTGATACCCGAAAGACCGATGTTTTTGTAATCTTCAAGTACTGCCTTGCGTTCTTCATCGGTATCCGCATTCTTTTTATGTATCCATCCGATAAGCTTTACGCCCTTTTCGTTTGCGTAAGCCACAACTTCAGGTATCCATTCAAAGTGTTCGCCGGCAGTAACGGGGTAATAATAATTGCCGTCTGCTTCGCCTGCGGGCTTATGCCAGCCGTAATCCATGGTGTAATATGTCCAGCCCATTTCGGCCGCCTGGTCAATACCCTTTAAATGTACGGATTTGCTGTCCTGACCGCCGTTGCCCCATGTCCATGATGCCATACCGGGCTCTGCAAAAGACCAGTCGATGGTGCTGTCTGCCGCAGGGCTTAAGTCGGTTATCATGGTGCTTTCAACGATATCGGAAAGCTCTCCTGTGACAAATGCACGCCACGGAGAAACAAAAGGAGAAGAAACTGTGGGTTTTGTTCCTGCCGCAACAGTTTTAACAAATCCAAGTCCGCCTGCTGTTTTTTCCACCTTGGTTCCGGAATACTGAGGATTGATATCCGCATCCGAAACAAGAACGTAAGTGCCGTCAGCATTTTTCATAATGAGGGGCATGCAGTATGCACCCACCATTTCGGACAAAGCATATTTTGCATAATAGCCTTCGTAGTTTGCAGTATAAGGCATTGCAAATATTTTTGCATCCGAAGCAACAGAAATTTTAGTTGATTCGTTTGTTATAACAATATCCGAACCGTCTGCGGAAGATATAATATATCTGAAAGCCGCACCGTCGTTATATGCACGGAGCATTACCTTTACCGTGAGTGTATCTTTGGTAAAAGTAAACATTCTTTCGTTTGCTTTATTTTCGTAGGTTTCCTTTATTCTCGCGGGAACAGTATATGTTTCGTTTATAGATGTTACTGCCGAAGCGCTTACAAAGCTAAGACCGCAGGAAAGATCAACATCGTTTGCAGTCATTCCGAGCTTTGAAAACGGAACCTGCGCAGTATCGCCCATTACTGCATAATATACTTCGCCGTTATGGATCATAATAACGGCCTTGCGGGAATTATCGGGGGAAGCAAGGCGGTATATTTCGCCTTCTTTTTCTCCCACAGCAACAAGCATGGTGGCTTCAACGGTTTTGCCGTAGCCAACAAGTGCTTTAACCGTGGCAACACCTGCTCCCACAGCAGAAAGCTTGCCTGTTTTGCTATCGACGGTTACAACACTTGTGTTGTCGGAAGAATATGTAACCGTAAGGTCAGCCGCATCTATTGCATCTCCGCTTGCAAAGTATCCTGCAACAGAAAGCTGTGCGCTGTCGCCTATATCAAAAATCTGCTTATCGCACACAATATCCGCATAGCTTATATTTTTTCCAAGAGAAATACCGTAAATAGACGGAGTTGCCCATAAACACCAGTCGGTATCATGTCCCCACTGGTTATCGTTGCAATGGTCAACTTCAAGCTTCAGCACCTTTGTGCCGGAAGGGATCGTTGCGGTAAGAGCAAGCTGATTCAAAGCAAGGTAAGGAGTTATGTTTTTTGCCTGTGCCACAAGAACATCGTCGGCATAAACATTAAAGTGCGCTTCACCCTTGGGCTTGGTAGCATCGCCGGAGCTGCTGGCATTTGTCTTGCCGTAGTAATCGAGGATACCCACTGTTGATGAGAATATAACGTCGCCGGCATTGGTAATATCAGAGATATTGTAGCTTACCGATGATAATACACCGTCCGCAGGGGCATTTGCATGGGTAAATATGGATTTTTCAAATTCTTTTGTGCTTGTGGCACTGTATCTTATGGTATTTGTACCCACAACGGGATCTTTGTAATTACATGTTTCTGCCGCAATGGGAAGATCAGCAACATACATTTTAAGGTTGGGGTATATTCTGGGCATATAGTATGCCGACCAGTCGGAAGCATGGTCCCACGCTCCTGTACCCACACAATCGGTTTCGAGCTTGAGCGTGCATGTGCCCTTGGGAATCACTGCGCTGATGCTTTGAAGATCAAGCTTCGGAGTAACAGTTTCATCACTGGAGGCAATAAGGGTGTCGTCGGCATAAACATAAAACTTTACCGAACCCCTGGAGCCGTCGTTTGTTTGTCCGTTGTTGGTATATCTAATACCTGCAAACGATTCAAAAAGCACATCCGAATGTACTGTATAACCGGAAATGTCATATTGAATATTTGCCTTTTCAAGGGTGGGATTTGTCTGTGTATGGTTAGGCTGGGCATGAAGGAATATGGATTTTTCGTATTCCTCATTTACCAAAGTTCCGTCCTTGGTATAAAGAACATTAACCTTGCCTATTGAAAGTGTCTGATCGCCGCTTCCGGTGTGAGAATGTGTGGCATCAAGCTCCGCAAGATAAACAATAGGTGTAAGTCTTGGAGCGTACCACGCACACCAGTCATTGGAATGGCCGTACGCATTCAGCTTTACGCAGTCAAGTTCAAGAGAAAGTTCCTTTGTACCCTTGGGTATAATAACGCTTACGCTCTCAAGATCGTTGGAGGGCGTTAATGTGTCGGTGGTATAAATAAGTGTACCGTCGGCATAAACAAGAAACTTTGCATTTCCGTCGTTTGCCGTGCTGTTTGTTTGTGAGCCCTTTTTATAAAGGAAGCCGACAAATGAATCGAACAGCACATCGGCAGAGCCGGTATGTGTGGAAATGTCAAACCTGATATACGCAGGTTTTCCGTCATACTGATTTGGCTGGGCATGTGTAAACAGAGATTTTTCAAAAGTTTCGGTATATTCCGTACCGTCTTTTGTATAAAGAACGTCATACGAGCCTATGCCGTTTCCGTTTGGTGCGTACAACTCTTTAACAGCCATGTCCGCAAGAAAAACGGTGGTGTCCTTTGAGTATACTTCGGTCGCAACCTCAGGTGCTACCGCCGCACTTACCGTAATTGCAGGCAGCATGCCAAAAAGCATTGTTGCCGCAAGAAGCACAGACAAAAGTTTTTTTGTTTGCTTCATTTAAAAGCTCCTTTCCGATATGGGGTACATATCAGCCGATTTTAGGTATAATATACAACTTTATACCTATACAATTATATTTTACATAAATAAAAGTAACAAGTCTATTGCATTTTCGCTTTATTTTATGGTATAATCGTGACAAAGGGGTGATTTTTTATGTCAGAATGTTATATGGGCACAACACTTGTTGAAAAATGCAGCAGCAAAAAGCAGGTAATAGATATGGTATGTCCGTATAATGCCGTGCATTTTATAATGTCGGGAAGCGGATACTTCAACGGGCAGAAGCTTTCGGCAGGCATGGGGTTTACCGTATTAAACCACGAGCACGTAAAATACCATCCCGATCCGGATGATCCATGGACATATTTGTTTATTATCTTTCATGGAAAAGACAAAGAAAAATTCTTTAAGGAACAAGATCTCGGTTATATGGTAGAATCGCCATATGTTTTTAAGTTTACCAATGCAAAAGAACTTCTGTCCCTTTACGGTGTGTACAAAAGCACCATCGAACCCATGTGCAAATCAAAACATATTTTGTCTGCCATGTTCAGGCTTTTTCTGTCATTCAACAGAAATACCGATACAAAAACCGAATTTACTGCCAAAAGCATTTATCTTAAAAGCGCCAGCGAATATATAAGCATTAATTATTCCGGAGATATTTCTGTAAGCAGCATTGCTTCCATTCTTGGGATATCAAGATCGTACCTTCGCAATATTTTTTACGAAACCTATGGCATATCTCCGCAGCAATACATTATAAATATGAGGCTGGATCACGCAAAAGAGCTTTTGTCCAAAACTCCGCTTTCGGTTTCCGCCGTGGCCGAAACCTGCGGATACCCCGATGTTTTGCAGTTTTCAAAGATATTCAAAAAGCACATGGGAGAATCGCCCACAAGCTTCAGAAAAAACTTCAAGCTGTAAATAATTACAAACAACAAAACACACACAGATTATTTATGCATTTTATAATAAAATCGTAACAAAGGAGGTGCTTATATGTCAGAATGTTATATAGAAGAAATCATGCTGGAAAAGTGCACCGAAAAAAAGCGTCATTACAATATGCTTTATCCTTACACCGCCCTACACTATATCATTTCGGGCAGCGGTTATTTCAACGGCAAAAAGCTTTCGGCAGGCATGGGATTTGCCGCTTTAAAATATGAGTATGTAAGTTACTATCCCGATCCAAACGACCCATGGACGTATTTATGGATACGCATTTACGGTGATGATTCCAAGAAATTTTTCAAAGATCTGGGTTTGAACTATCTGGCAGAATCGCCATATATCTTCCGTTTTTCAAAAGCCAATGAAATTTTGGCTGTTTACGATTCATATAAAACCAACCTTGAAAAGCTTTGCGATTCCAAACGTTTTTCCGGCGCCCTTTTAAGGCTTTTTCTATCGCTTCACGATATGCCCACAAGCAAAAATGCCTGCAATGTTAAAAACGATTACCTGGTTCAGGCCACCGAATATATCCGGGCAAATTTTGCTCAGGATATTTCTGTGGATAGCATTGCCTCAATGATCGGCATTTCACGTTCTTATCTTAGAAATATATTTTTTGAAGCCTACGGTATGTCGACTCGGGAATACATTATAAATATGCGAATGTCGCATGCAAAGGTACTGCTTACCAAAACAGCGCTTGCCATGTCTGCGGTAGGTATGGAATGTGGCTATTCCGATGTGACGCAGTTTTCAAAGATATTCAAAAAGCACACAGGTGAATCTCCATCCGGCTTCAGAAAAAATTTCAAGCCGTTTCCGCCCGAGCTTTCCGAATAGAAAACAGCATCTTCATATCGCTACTCCTCCACTTTAACGCAAATGAATATAAACACAAACCACCGCTTTGGCAATATCCAACCGCCTTGGCGGTGTTTATGTTTTTAATACTTTTGAATAGATTTTTAAAGTATCAAAAAACCGCAAAACCTCAAACCGCAGCACATTGCAAAACACTATTGACATGAAACTTTTTATTGATATAATCAAATTGAAAAGCGAAGTGCTGATAGCAGTTTTATTATTCCTTATTTAATTTGTGGTAAAATTGTGGTAAAACCCAAAAAGAAAACCCCGAAAACCATGAGTTTTCGGGGTTTTTGATACCGCCCAATAGGGCTGCAATTATCTCTTTGAGTTTCTGCATCGCGGAAAAATACCGTTTTATATCGTAAACAACGCCCATATTGTGGGATGTTGTGGGGGTGTAATCGCATATCGTTTGATATTTTTCGTGCTGTCGCATAAGATGTTGCACCAAATTAGCACCAAACTCACACCAAGATTAACACCCGTACTATTCGACAAATTGGATTTGGTTTACTTGGGCTCACTATCTGTAACAACATAAAACCCTTCTTGAATTGCAGAAATTGTTGCGATGGAACATACAGCTATGGTAATGTACTTCAATTCCACGAAGGATATTGTCAACGGCAACAGGAACAGCAGTAGTCCTGTTGCTTTGTTCATAATTGTATGCAGAGATATTAACCGTTTTTTAGAAACAAATCCCCATATGATATTACTGACTTTGACAAATGCAATCACACCGCCCCATATCCATAACCACCACGGAATATGGATTGTTGATAACAATTTAATCAAAGATGCTATTACAAATACAAAGTCGGCTACAGTATCCATCTTAGACCCCAATTCGCTGGTGCTGTGTGTCTTTCTTGCGATAGTACCGTCAATCATATCACTAAAACCACAAAGGA
>JAZSGA010000137.1:0-2719 GCA_045532495.1 Eubacteriales bacterium
GGAGCGGTTATGATCTGCCTTTGACAAGCGAGCAGGAGTATGCCAAAAACATTAAAATGATTATTTATCTTATAAGATCGAAGTTTCCGGGTGCAAAAATAGTTTTTGCCACCACCACAACCATGAATCCCGCAAAACTTCCTTGCCTTAATTTCAGGGACAATGCTATTATAGGCAGATATAACGAGATTGCCAAAAGTGTTGCTGTGGAAAACGGTGTTGAGATAAACGATCTTAATGCTGTTACATGCAACTGGACAAGTGATAAATACAGGGATTACTGCCATTTTACCGCAGAGGGCTCTACCTTGATCGGAAAAGTCGTGGCGGATAAGCTGAGATCGCTTTTGTAATTGAAAGTGTGGATTTATGGATATTATCCAGAATTTTTACGACAATCCGGCAACGCAGTATGACAAGCTGTTGCAGAGCTGAACTTACACAACGGTTTATTTTAAACGGCTGCAGTGCAAAATGGCTTTTTCCGCAGGAAACGGGGTTTTATCAGCCTGTTCCGGTTGCGAAAAATAATATTTTACATGTTTTTACCGGTGTTAAAACCATGTAAGCTTTGACGTGTATAGGGTTTGCAATTCGTATTTAAGGAGAGTAGTTATGTACACTAAAAGTATACGGATAGAGGGCATGACAACAGGTCATATTCAGGGAATTGCCATCGATGCACAAAGAAAATATATGTACTGTTCTTTTACCACATGTCTGATAAAAACGGACATGCATGGCAAGCTTATCGGCAGCGTAAAAGGTCTTGCAGGTCATCTTGGATGTATTGCATACAACTATAGTGACGGCAGGGTATATGGATCGCTGGAGTACAAGCATGACAGCATTGGAAAAGGTATACTTGCAAGACTTGAAAATCAAAAAGAAGTGACTGACGGATTTTATGTTGCTGTTTTTGATGTGGAAAAAATTGACAGAATGGATATGGATGCCGAAAAGGACGGAATAATGAAAGCCGTTTATCTTGATGAGGTGTATAAGGACTACAGTTCGCACGGTCATAAATACGGCTGCAGCGGAATAGACGGCTTGACATTTGCGCCTGCTCCCGGCGACTGCAATGGCAAAAAATACCTTTATGTGGCATACGGAATATACAGCGATGTTAACCGCAAGGATAATGACCATCAGGTTATTTTAAGATACGATATTGATGATTGGAAGCTGTACGAGGCACCGCTTGACCAGCAGAATATGCACAGAAAAGGTCCGGATATGCCCGACAGTAAGTATTTTGTTTATACCGGCAACACGACCTTTGGTATACAAAATTTGGAATATGATGAGCATACGCAATGCATGTTTGCCGCAGTATACAAAGGTCGCAAAGAGGAATTTCCGAATTATCCCATGTATGTGATAGACATGAAAAAAACGGCAGAGTTTTGTGAACTGAAAGGTTTAAACCAAAGCGGCGAAATGCTTGGTCTTGCCGACTGCGGCACAAAGGATGAAACCACGGGAATCAGCGGTATAAATTTCGGATATGGCGAAACCGGAATGATTTCTCTTGGAGACGGACACTTTTATTTTTCACGCAGTTTTACGGCGAATGAATGTTGGGGCTCGGATATCGGATTATACAGATTTGAAGAAAAAGCTTTCTTTGTCGAAGAATGAGAGGAAAGGTATATGAATTTTAAAAAGCTTGAAAAGCTTATGGACAGATTTGTTGAACAAAATTATGCTCCCGGTAACACCATGTGTGTTTATCTTGGCGGCAACAAGGTTTTTGATTATGCATGTGGATATTCTGACATAAACAGCAAAACTCCCATGAGCGGAAACGAGCACTTTTATTTATACTCATGCTCAAAAATAACAACGGTAGCCGCCGTACTGCAGCTTGTTGAAAAAGGTGTTATTCTGCTTAACGATCCTCTTTACGAGTATATTCCCGAATACAAAAACATGTATATCAAAAAAGGTAACGGAGAGCTTGTAAAGGCAACAAAGGATATAAAAATCCTCAATCTTTTCAACATGACAGCAGGTTTTACATACAATTTTAATTCCGAAGGCATTAAAAAGGCAAGGGAGCTTACGGGTGGAAGCATGGATACCGCAACTGTTGCAAAGTGCATTGCAGCAGATCCTCTTTCCTTTGAGCCCGGCGAAAAATTTCAATACAGCCTGTGCCATGATGTGCTGGCAGGTCTTGTGTCTGTTGTTACGGGATGCAAGTTTCGCGATTATGTTAAAGAAAACATTTTTGATCCGCTGGGCATGACCTCCTCGGTATACCACCTTACTCCCGAAGTGCAAAAAAACATGGCAACGCAATACAGATTTGTGCCCGAAGCAGGCAACATGAATTTTGATATTGTTGATGCGCAGAAATACGGTAACGGCAAAAAAGGTTACTATGAGGAAGTGGGTATATTAAACAATCATATACTTGGCCCCGAATATGACAGCGGCGGTGCAGGGATTATTTCAACTGTTTCGGATTATGTAAAGCTTGCAGCGGCACTTGCAAATTACGGCATGGGGCTTACGGGCGAGCGTATACTGTCAAAATCAACGGTAGAACTGATGAGAACAAATACACTTGATAATGACCAGATAAAAACCTTTGACTGGAAACAGCTTGAGGGCTACGGCTACGGGCTTGGTGTGCGCACAATGATAAACCGTTCAAAAGGCGGTTCGCTCAGCAATGTGGGCGAATTCGGATGGGGCGGTGCCGCAGGTG
>JAZSGA010000004.1:0-7870 GCA_045532495.1 Eubacteriales bacterium
ATTCTTTATTTAAAGGAGAATCACTATGTACAGCTACAACAATTCTTCAACCATCTATGTTTCACAGAAAAACGGCGATGACACAAAATATAACGGTCTTTCACCCGAAATAAACGGATATGGTAACGGGCCGTTCAAAACCGTTGAAAAGGCACTTGAAGCGGTGGGTGAGCTTCGTGTTACGGGCAACAGACGACCTATGGAAATAACTTTCTGCGACGATTATTACATTTCAAAGCCCATATGCGTAGGACAGAAGTATCTGAGAAGCGAACTTGGTAAATATGGCGTAGACTCTGTATCTTTTACATCTTACTGCGGCAGAAAAAGAATAATCGGCGGTATCAAGGTGGAAGGCTGGATTGAGGATACTTTCAACGGCAAGCCCTGCTTCAGCGCAAAGCTTCCCCAAAAATCCGACGGTACAAACTGGGATTTTACAGACCTTTATATCAACGGTAAAAGAGCGGGACTTACAAGATACCCCCCAAACGGTACTCTTAAGGCAAAAAGAACCGAAAATGACTTTGGTGTCTTTGAAGATTGGAAGCATCTTTTTGATTCTTCGAAATGGTTTGATGCTTACTGCGATGATCTTGCAGATATAGAAGGTATAGAGGATGCCATCGTTTCGTATTACCATTACTGGATAGACGAACATTCGCCCATTGAAAGCTACGATAAGGAAACCGGACGCATTGTGATGAAGTACGCTTCGCGCTTTGGTATTACAACCTGCTACGAGAATAACACTACCCATAACCTTCACTATTACCTCGAAAACCTTCCGGGATTCTTTTCTTCCAAAAACGAATGGTATCTCGACAGAAAAAACGGAATCGTTTACTACATTCCGCGTGATGGGGTTACTCTTTCAAACATTGAAGCATTTGCGCCCACTGCGGAAAAACTTTTTGTCATTGAGGGCGAAGAAGATAATAATATCTGCGATATCAGAATAAGAAACCTTGAGCTTATCTGCACCAAAGGCGATTATGTCAGCGATATTGTTCTTGATCCCATGACCGGTGCAGTATCACACGGCGAAAAGTACGGCTCGGATATCCAGTCAGTATACCTTGCAGAAGGTGCTGTTACTTTCCGCTTTGCCAAAAGATGCTCGCTTTATGATTGCGTTCTTAAAAATCTCGGTGTTCATGCCGTGTTTGTTGATATAGGCTGTACCGGCACCCGCATTGAAAACTGCATCATCGACGATATTGCCGCCGGCGGCATAAGCATCCGTGGAGGAGCATACGGCTGCGAGGATAAATACCAAAACAGCCATAATGTTGTAAGGAAAAATAAAATAACATGGTGCGGCAGGCGCTATGCCGCAGGCTGCGGAGTCCTTGTGTGTCACAGCCATGATAATGAAATATCCGAAAACGAAATAAGCCATCTTGATTATACGGGTATCTCTGTGGGATGGGTATGGGGTTATGATAACAGTAACACATACGGCAATATTATACGAAAAAATCACATACATCATATAGGTTTGGGAAATCTTTCGGATATGGGCGGCATATATACCCTTGGAACGCAAAACGGTACTGTTATAGAGGAAAATGAAATACACGATGTAACCAGCCGACACTATTGTGGAAACGGAATATACACCGATGAGGGTTCAAGCAATATACTCATCGAAAGAAACTGCGTTTACGATATCAAAAATGCCTGCTTCCTCCAACACTACGGACATGGAAACGTTGTAAAAAACAACATTTTAGCTTTTGGCGGTGAATGTGTAAATGTGGGCAGAGAAGAAATGCACGAGGGCGCAATTATCGAAAGAAATGTGATGCTGCAAAATAACAACCCCATGTATTCTTCACATTACAACTTTGTAATATCGCTTGCAAACCGTGATAATATTTATCACGATATAAGCGGCGACATTACCATGTACTATTTTGACAAATCGGATACATACATCCCGCTTGATGAATGGAACAAAAACATGGGCAAATCCGAACCCGGCGCAAAATTTAACGATCCCGAAGTGCAGGACGCGCAAAACCGCAATTTTTCCACGGCAGAGAATTCATTTGCAGCCAAAATGGGATTTGAAAAAATCAAATAAAAAGCATCCACCCGCAGATCAAGCTCTGCGGGTGGATTTTTGTCATCATATAATTGTATTATAAAACTGTCATTTCCATTCGATATCGCCCGAAAGCAATACCACTTTATCCGCCGAAACGGTTAGAATTCCGCCCTGGGTAAAACCGATTTTTTCGGTACCGTCTTCAAGCTCTATTTTACAATCGCACGGTTTTACAGAGGTTATAAACGGTATGTGACCTGCCATTATAGCAAGCTCGCCCTCGGTGCCACGCACAGAAAGCATAACAACATCACCGTTAAAAAGATCTCCTTCGGGCGAAGATATCTTCAGCGGGAAGGTTTTCATCTTGCCACCTTCTTTGCCTTTTCCACAGCCTCGTCGATGGTACCCACAAACAGGAATGCGGATTCGGGAAGATCATCATGCTTGCCTTCAAGGATTTCCTTAAAGCCGCGGATAGTTTCTTCCAGCGGAACATAAGTACCGGGAATACCCGTAAACTTTTCGGATACATAGAAAGGCTGGGAAAGGAAACGCTGGATTTTTCTTGCACGCTGTACAAGAGTCTTATCCTCATCGGAAAGCTCATCCATACCCATGATTGCAATGATGTCCATAAGTTCCTGATATCTTTGCAAAACACGCTGAACCTCGCGTGCGGTATTATAGTGCTCCTCACCGAGAATTTCGGGGGAAAGGATGCGGCTGGTGGATTCCAGCGGATCAACTGCGGGATAAATGCCCTGCGATGCAATGCTTCTTGAAAGAACCGTTGTGGCATCAAGGTGAGCAAAGGTTGTGGCAGGAGCGGGGTCGGTAAGGTCATCCGCAGGCACATAAACCGCCTGGATGGAGGTTATGGACCCCTTTTTGGTGGATGTTATACGTTCCTGCAGGTCGCCCATTTCTGTGGCAAGTGTGGGCTGATAACCAACGGCACTGGGCATACGTCCCAGCAGCGCCGAAACTTCACTACCAGCCTGGGTAAAACGGAAAATATTATCAATAAACAAAAGCACATCCTGATTTTCTTCATCACGGAAATATTCCGCCATGGTAAGGCCCGAAAGTGCAACTCTCATTCTTGCTCCGGGGGGCTCGTTCATCTGACCGTAAACAAGCGTGGTGTTGGAAAGAACTCCCGACTCCTTCATTTCGTTGTAAAGGTCATTACCCTCACGGGTACGCTCGCCAACGCCCGAAAAAACCGAAAGACCGCCATGCTGCTTTGCAACGTTGTTAATAAGCTCCATTATAAGAACTGTTTTACCAACGCCTGCACCGCCGAAAAGACCTATTTTACCGCCCTTGGAAAAGGGGCAGATAAGGTCTATAACCTTAATGCCGGTTTCGAGTATCTCGGTGGAAGTGGAAAGGTCGCTGTAACCGGGTGCCGGACGGTGAATATTCCAGCGTTCAACATCCTGATCAAAGGGTTGATTATCCACGGTATCACCCAACACGTTGAATATTCTGCCAAGAGTTTTACGTCCAACGGGCACAGTTATGGTTTTGCCGGTATCAACAACCGGGGTGCCTCTCTGCAAACCGTCGGTGGAAGACATGGCGATACAGCGCACGATGTTGTCACCGATATGCTGTGCAACTTCAACGGTAAGAGTTTTTTCGCCGTTGCGCATTGTCAGCGCATTGTATATTGAAGGCAAAAAGCCTTCTTCAAAGCAAACGTCAACAACAGGTCCCATGACCTGAGAAACGACGCCTTTTGCTGTTTCTGACATTTTGTTTTGCTCCTTTCTCTGTTTATAAACCGCTGCCGGCCACTATTTCCGTGATTTCCTGGGTAATTGCGCCCTGGCGTGCACGGTTATATTCAAGGCCCAAACGGTCTATCATTTCCTGAGCGTTTTTGCCTGCGCTGTCCATTGCCACACGGCGTGCGGCAACCTCGGATGCAAAGCTTTCCTTTACGCAGGAAACTATCATCCCGGCAACATATTCGGGTATTATGGCATTGAGCACTGTTATTTCATCGGGTTCAAAAATTGCACCCACAGGCTGCTTATCCTTCGGTTTTTCCAAAGGAAGTACCCATTTTACATATGCCTCCTGGGACATAAGAGAGTGGTATTTTGTGCATACTATTCCAAATTTATCAAATTCTCCATCGGCAAACTGACGACACACCGTATACGCCATATCCTTTGCGTCAGAATACGAAAAACCTTCGGCAAGAACTATTTTTTCGCCATATCTTTCGCATGCACGCTTACCAACGGGAATCACCTTTGCATCGCTGTACTCACGCATAAGTCGAAAAATATTTGCATTGTAGCCGCCGGCAAGTCCTCTGTCGCCTGCAACCACAACAAGACATATCTTTCCGTCTTTGCGCTGTGCCATATAAGGGCTTTTTGCACATTCTTCAAAGGTTGCAAGCTGCTGAGCAGTTTCGGAAAGAGCCGCAGAATACTGCTTGCCGCGATTCATGGATTCAGTGGCACGGCGGATTTTCGACGATGCCACAAGCCCCATGGCTTTTGTAAGATGAAGAGTTGAATCCACGCTTTTTATGCGTGTGCGCAGTTGCTTTATATCAGCACCCATACGCTCACCTCTTCATTTCGTCAAGCGCTTTTTTAAGGTCTTCTATATCGCTTTCATCCCAGTAATTCTGTTCGATGCGGTCAAGGAAGCCCTGATACTTGTTTTCAAGCAATTCAAACAGGTTCTTTTCATATTCTTTAACCTGCTTTACGGCAACATCGTTAAGATATCCGTTTATAACGGCATAAACAATAGCCACCTGACAACCCACACGGATAGGTGTGTTTTTGCCCTGTTTGAGCACCTCAACGATTCGCTCGCCCAGCGCAAGTCTTGCTTTGGTATCTGCATCAAGATCGCTGCCGAACTGTGCAAATGCCTGAAGCTCACGGTACTGCGAATAAAGAAGCTTAAGCTCACCGGCAACCTTTTTCATACCCTTAAGCTGAGCCGAACCGCCAACTCGGCTTACGGAAATACCGGGGTTTATAGCCGGCATTATGCCAGAGTGGAAAAGCTCGGTTTCGAGGAATATCTGACCGTCGGTGATGGATATTACGTTTGTGGGGATATATGCCGAAACGTCGCCTGCCTGGGTTTCAATAATGGGCAGAGCTGTAATGGAACCTCCGCCGTACTCGGGTGCAACGCATGCCGCACGCTCAAGCAAACGGGAGTGGAGGTAAAATACGTCGCCGGGGTAAGCTTCACGGCCCGGAGGACGGCGTATGAGCAACGAAAGTGCACGGTATGCCACCGCATGCTTGGAAAGGTCATCGTAAATTATAAGTACATCCTTTCCCTGCTCACGGAAATATTCCGCCATGGCACAACCCGAATAGGGAGCCACATACTGAAGCGGTGCGGATTCCGATGCCGATGCGGATACTATAATGGAGTATTCCATGGCACCTGAACGTGCAAGCTCATTGGCAAGCTGTACAACGGAGCTATTTTTTTGTCCGATGGCAACGTAAATACATATAACTCCGGTGTTTTTCTGATTAATTATCGTGTCTATTGCGATTTCGGTTTTACCCGTCTGTCTGTCGCCGATAATAAGTTCACGCTGACCGCGACCGATGGGTATCATACTGTCAATAGCCTTGATACCTGTCTGAAGCGGAACAGAAACTCCCTTACGTTCAATAATGCCGGGGGCTTCTGCCTCTATGGGACGGGTTGCGCTTGCAGCTATCGGGCCTTTGCCGTCAATGGGCTCACCCAACGCACTCACAACACGGCCAAGCATAGCTTCGCCAACGGGCACCGAAAGAACCCTGCCGGTTCTTTTTACGGACGATCCTTCACGCACGGTATTGGTATCGGAAAGCAGAGCAACGGATACAGTATCTGTTTCCAGATTCTGTGCCATACCGAAACTGCCGTCTTCAAACTCCAAAAGCTCGCTTGCCATACATTCACGCAGGCCGTATACACGTGCTATACCGTCGCCGACAAGGATAACCGTACCGGTTTCCTTCATTTCGATTTTCGATTTATAGTTTTTTATCTGTTCTTTGATTATATTGCTTATTTCTTCCGGTCTTGTACTCATGTGTTCATCACTTCCTTTATATCCTGCAGGCGAGCGCGCACGCTTCCGTCAATCACCTTGCCGTCCATATCAATGATCATACCGCCAATAAGCGAGCGATCCACCTGATATTCGGCGTTCACCTTGCCGCTGCACATGGATTCGAGTTTTTTGATAAGCTTTTGTTTTTGTTCAGCGTCAAGCTCTGTTGCGCTGGTTACAACAACAGTGGAAACTTTCTTTGATGCATCCAGTAATGCGTTATATTCGCTTACTGCCGCAAAAAAGCCGGATATTCTTCCACGCTGACACAAAAGCTGTAAAAACGAAAGCACCTGCTCCGGAATATGGTTTGCAAAAGCTTCGTTCAATGCAGCAATGCGTTCACCGATCGGTATGCTGGGGGATGCAAGAAAATCCATATATCCGGGATTTGCCAAAAAAGCTTCGTTTACTGTTGCCAGAGCTTGAGCATAAAGCTCAGTTGCGTTTTCTTCACAGGCAAGCATAAAAACCGCTGTGCCGTATTCCTTGCCAATATCAGTCATTGCTGTCACCTATTTCCTTGATAAAGGAATCGATAAGGTTTTTATGATCATCGGTGTTTATTTCACGCTCAAGCATTTTTTCGGTAAGGGCGCCCGAAACCTCAATGATTTCGCGCTTGATACCTTCTTCTGCCTTTTTGCGTTCAAGCTCGGCTTCGGACTTTGCTGTACGTATAATGCTTTCCGCACGGGCGTTTGCATCGGAAATAATCTTTTCGCCACGATATTTTGCGTTGTCCGACGCATTTTGAAGGATTTCGTCAGCCTGCGCCTTTGCACCGGAAAGAGCCTGTGACCATTTTTCACGGTCACTTTCTGCTTCATCCATGGCACGCCTTGCCGATTCATAACCTGATTCTATTTCGTTGCGGCGTTTTTCCATAACAACTTTGATCGGACCAAAAAGGAATTTTTTTACGATAAGAAAAAGCAAAACAAGATTGATAAGAGAAATCAATATCTGCCACAGATTGACAGAAATGACATCCAAAGTCTGCATAATTCTTCTCCTCGGATTAACCTATTGCATTCAAAAGAATGTTAACAAGCATGTTGGGCGCAACAAATATAAGCAAAATTGCAATAACCAGGGCATAAAGACCTGTGGTTTCCGCAATGGCACAACCCATTAGCATGGTAGAAGTTACAGCGCCCTTGCTTTCGGGCTGACGTCCTATGGCCTCACACGCTTTTGCAACCGCGTTACCTTCACCGATACCGGGGCCGATACCTGCGATCATTGCACAACCTGCGCCAAGTGCGCATCCGCCAAGAATAATACCAATTGCCAGTTCTAACATTTTAAGTACCTCCAAATGTTTAAATAGATTTTGATTTTAATTTTTTCTTTTTCTGTCTTTCAAAATATTCGTCCATGGGGAAACCGCCTGCCACATACATCATTGTAAGCATTGCAAAAATGTATGCCTGCAAACATCCGCTGAACACATCAAAATAGATTGAAAGTATCGCCGGAAGACCGATCTGCAAAAACGGGAATTCGCCCAAAAATCCTGGCAACCAACCAAGAACGATATGCGAAAGCCCCTGAAGTCCTGTTGGCACAAGAACAGATATTACTGCGCCCGAAAGCACGTTTCCGTAATGACGGAACGCCATGGAAATAGGTGTTGCTATTTCGCTTATAATGTTAAGCGGCGCCATAAGGGGCGGATTTGCAAAGCTTTTCATGTAGGTTATAGG
>JAZSGA010000268.1:0-12709 GCA_045532495.1 Eubacteriales bacterium
CAAGCTCGGATTGGTCAAAGGAGCTTTGCGCTCCGGGGAACACGGATTCTTCAAGTCCCGGCAGAAATACCACGGGGAATTCAAGACCTTTTGCGCTGTGGATGGTCATAAGCACCACGGCAGGGGAATCGGGATCATAATTGTCTATATCAGAGATTAAAGCTACTTCTTCCAGAAATCCCGAAAGCAGAGCCTGCTCGTTTGCCGCCTCGTATTGCACTGCGTTGGAAACAAGTTCCTTGAGGTTGTCAATACGGTCGGCTTCCTCGGTGCCGCCGTCAATAAGCATCTGCATATAACCACTTTTTTCTATGACTTTTTCAAAAAGCACAGGCAGCGTTTCGGTTTCCACGGTTTTTGCAAAATCGTTTATAAGATCGCAGAACGAAACAAGCTTTATGGCGGAACGAGCGAGGGAAGGATAAACGGGTGCGTTTGCCATTATTTCAAACATGGTCTTGCCGTTTTCTATGGCAAGGCGTTCTATTTCTTCCACGGTAGATTCGCCGATGCCCCGTTTGGGAACATTAATGATTCGTTTCAGACGCAGGTTATCATTGCGGTTGTTTATAAGGCATAAATAAGACATTATGTCTTTTATTTCCTTGCGGTCATAAAAGCGTGTGCCGCCAAGAATTCTGTATGGAAGCCCGCTTTTTGCAAAGGCTTTTTCAAGACTGTTGGAAAGTGCATTCATGCGGTAAAGCACGGCAAAATCGGAATACTTGTAGCCTTTTTCTGCCACCATTGATGCGATCTTTTCGGTGATGTATTCACTTTCCGAGGTGTTGTCGCCGCACTCCTTAAGAATGATCTTTTCACCGTCACCATTGCCTGTCCACAGCTCCTTGCCTTTTCTGCCCGTGTTGTTTTTAATCACGGCATTTGCGGCTGATATGATGGTGGAGGTTGAACGGTAATTCTGCTCAAGTTTTATAACTTTTGCGTTATCAAAGCTTGAGTCAAAGCTTAATATGTTTTCAATAGTAGCACCGCGGAATTTGTAGATGCTCTGGTCATCATCGCCCACGACCATAAGGTTTTCGTGACTTCCGCACAAAAGGCGCACCAGGTTGAACTGGGATATGTTGGTATCCTGATACTCGTCCACAAGTATGTAGCGGAAGCGGCGTTGATATTCTTCACGGATATCTGCATTCTCTGCAAGCAGTTTTACGGTAAAGAAAATTATATCGTCAAAATCAAGTGCATTTGCCGCGGCTTTGCGCTGCTCGTACATTTCAAAAAGCTGGGCAATAATGCCTTTTCTGAAATCCGCACCAGCATTTTTGGCATATGCGACATAACCTTCAAGCTTGTCCTTGGAGCGGCTTATTTCTGTAAGCACGGAACGGGGCTGGAAGTTTTTTTCGTCAAGATTTTTTTCTTTTATGCATGCTGTGATAAGCCTTTTCTGATCGTCGGTATCGTATATAGTAAAGCTTCTGTCATAACCAAGACGTTCTATGTATTTTCTTAAAATACGCACGCAAATCGAATGGAATGTGCCTGCCCATATATCATCTGCCGCATCGCCGAGGATCTTTTTGAGTCGTTCCTTCATTTCGTTGGCGGCCTTGTTGGTAAAGGTTATGGATAATATCTGCCACGGACTTGCAGGATCGCTGGCAAAACAATCCATTGCCTGGTAAACCGATTCTTTGGCAACAGACGGGTTTTCTGCAATGTATTTAAGTGCCGCAAGGTTTTCGTCGGTAAGCACTTCGTCGGGAATGTCTTCCGAGAAAAAGGCGTTTCCATAGCGTATTATAAAAGCGATTCTCTGAACCAGGACAGTGGTTTTTCCGCTGCCGGCGCCTGCAAGAATAAGTAAGGGCTTTTCTGTTGTGAACACAGCCTCACGCTGTTTTTCGTTGAGGAAAGAGTAGGCTTTTTCGAAAATCGCTGTTCTGTATTTTTTGTATTTATTGATTCTGTCTGTCATAATTGCTCCCAAAATTGCTATGTGAATATTCTTTGTTATTATATCACAATCAATGTATTTTTTCAACGCTTTTGGAATAAAATTATCACATGTATAATATGATTTTAACTTGTTTTGTTTGGTGATGTGTTTTAATGTCGGAAAATAAAAAAAGAATATTGGAAAATATCAGAGAATGTTTTTTTGGCTTTTTCGAACTGCACCTTGCCGGCAGCGCGGCAGAGCTTTCATACTATTTCCTTTTTTCGGTATTTTCAATTATAATGGCAACGGCAACTCTTGCATTTTCAGCAGGAATGGATGAATCGGTTTTCGGAGAGCTTACAAACGCCCTTGTGCCTGAGCTTGTTTCTGAAATGCTGGAAGACTATCATCAGCACATAGGAACCAACGGCATACCGGCAGGAGTTTCGCTGGGACTGTTTTTATCCTTGTATTCTGTTGCAAGGTATGTAAAGTGCCTTAAACAAAAAATACGCATGATATACGGAAAGCCCGGAAGCAACAGTTTTTTGAAAGAATGGGCAATATCTTTTGTGCTTGCATTGTTTGTTATTTTCGGCTTTTATTTTACATTTGTACTGCAGACAGTGGGCACGGGCATACTCAAGTATATCTCGGAAGAGGTGTTTTTTATTCCCCATGGAATTATTGAAAGGTGGTTTTTGTTGCGATTTGCCGCCATAGGTGTTTATGCTTTTATATTGCTGACGCTGGCATATAAGGCAATACCGGGAACAGAGATGGGATTTTCGGATGTGCGTGTCGGAGCGCTTTTTTCGACTGTTGCGTGGATATTTGTGTCTGTTGTGTTCTCATTCTACGCAGACAATGTTTCGGATTATTCGGCTAATTACGGCTCCATGGGTGCTTTTGTTGCGCTTATGCTGTGGCTTCACCTTATGAACAGCGTGATTCTTACGGGTGCCCTTATAAATAAAACAATGTATGATCAAAGGGCAGGTGAAAACAGAAAAATATTTTTGTAAAAAGCAAAAAAGCTATTGACAAATCTGTTTTTGCGTGGTATAAATATAACATCATTTTAAACCGATGAGCAAGAATAGTAACAGCAGTTCAAAGCTTTAAGAGAGTCGATGGCGGTGGGATATCGGCAGCAGAGACGCTTGTGAATGGGCTTGCGAGGGCAACCTGAAATGCATTGCAAAGTAGGGAAGACGGGCACACCCGTTACAGTGTAAGCATATGGTTGTATGCTGTGAGAGCAGCCGCAAGGCTGAATTTGGGTGGTATCGCATGAGTTCGCTCTTGTCCCATTAAAAGGGACAGGAGCGTTTTTTGTTCCCCCCGAACTGTTGCACAGACAGCCGCAAATAATATTTATTGGGGTAATCCCCCGGGAGGAATTTATCATGAAAAACTTCAGAAAATCAACAGCAATTCTTTCGGCGATGCTTGTGTTGTCGGCATCTGTATTTACGGGCTGCGGCTCGGACGGTGACGGGAAGCTTACCATCGGCATTGCTCAGTTCGGCGAACACGGTTCACTTGACAACTGCCGTGAAGGCTTTATCGAAGGTCTTCGTCAGGAAGGCTTTGTTGACGGCGAAAACATAACCATTGAATATAAAAACGCTTCCTTTGAAACAGGTAACTGTACCACAATAGCACAGAACTTTGTTGCCAACGATATGGACCTTATCTGTGCCGTTGCAACCCCCATTGCGCAGGCATGCTACAATGCGGCTTACGAAAAGGAAATTCCCGTTGTATTTACAGCTATCACAGATCCCGAAGGTGCAAATCTTGCTGAAGGCAATGTTACCGGAACAAGTGACGTTCTTCCTGTTGAAGCGCAGCTTGAGCTCATCCGTGAGCTTATGCCGGATGCCGTAAAGATCGGTATTCTTTATACGACCAGCGAATCCAATTCCGAGTATACCATTGAAATGTATAAACAGCTTGCACCCGATTATGGATTTGAAATTGTAACAAAGGGCGTTACCGATGCATCCGAAGTTGCAATTGCCATAGAATCCATAATGGACGAGGTTGATTGCTTCTCCAACCTTACAGATAACACAGTTGTGGGACAGCTTGATATTATGATCGATAAGGCTACAGCTGCAGGCAAACCTATTTTCGGCAGCGAGATCGAACAGGTGAAAAAAGGCTGTATCGCAGGCGAAGGACTTGAATATTTTGACCTTGGCGTACAGACAGGTAAAATTGCGGCACGTATTCTTAACGGTGAATCGGCGGAAGATATTCCTTACGAAACAGTTACGGGAAATTTCCTCTATGTAAATGCCGCAAAGGCGCAAGAGTTCGGCATTGCTCTTACAGATGCAGTTAACGAAAGAGCGCAGTTTGTGGGCGAAGAATAACAGATATATCGGAGCAGAACAATGAGTCTTGGTACAATAGTCAGCGCCCTTGAACTTGGCAGCATTTATGCCGTTATGGCGCTGGGCATATATATTACATATAAAATACTTGATTTTCCCGATCTTACGGTGGACGGCAGCTTTCCTTTGGGAGGAGCGGTAACTGTGGCGGTTATCACTTCGGGCGGGCATCCCGCACTGGCAATGCTTCTTTCCGTGCTGTCGGGTGCTTTGGCAGGATTTCTTACGGGTGTTATCCATGTAAAACTTAAAATACGCGATCTTCTTTCCGGCATCATAATGATGACAGGTCTTTATTCCGTTAATTATATGATAGTCGGAAGTCGTGCCAATGTGTCGATCGACATGAAGCTTGATTCTGTTTTTTCAAACAGCATTACGGATATGCTTTTCGGATCAAAAAAGATTGCGGCTCCGCTGGATTTTGCCAGGGATTTTAAAAAAATAATCATCCTTGTAATAATACTTTTTGTATTAAAGCTTGTTCTGGATTTCTTTATGGCATCCAAACGCGGATATCTGCTTAAAGCCATGGGGGATAATCCCATGGTAGTTGCCACGCTTGCAAAAAACGGCGGAAACGTTAAAATAATGGGCCTTTCCATCGCCAATGCTTTTGTTGCTCTTGCCGGCTCACTGTTCTGTCAGTACAACAGCGCTTTCAACCTTACCGACGGAACGGGCAAAATGGTTATAGGCCTCGCTTCCGTAATCATCGGCGTTAACATTTTCGGCAGAATACGCTTTTTAAAAAGCACCACTGCGGTTATGATAGGCTCGGTTATTTACACCGCCTGTGTAACGCTTGCACTTGATAAATTTGATGCTCAGGTAATGAAACTGGTTACAGCCGTTCTGTTCCTTGCGGTGCTTGTGCTCGGTCAGGTACGGATAGGTTCCTTTGATCTGTTTTCAAAAAAGGACGGTGAAAAGAAATGATCAGACTTGAGAATGTATACAAAAGGTTTAATCCCGGAACGGTTAACGAATCGGTGCTTTTTGAGGATTTCAACTTCCGCGTGAATAAAGGAGATTTTATTTCTGTAGTGGGCTCCAACGGAAGCGGAAAAACCACCATGCTTAATTTGATATGCGGCACACTTGCACCAGATTTGGGCAAGATTATTATCGGCGGACACGATATGACTCACACCGCAGATTATATCCGATATAAAAAAATAGGCAGGGTATACCAGAATCCTTCCTTCGGCACCTGCGGAGAAATGAATGTTTTTGAAAATATGTCGCTGGCGGATAACAAAGGAAAGCCTTTCGGCTTTGCATCCGGTGTAAACAAAAAACGCTTTGATTATTACCGCGATATGCTCAGCACCCTGGGATTGGGACTTGAGGATAAAATGTATGTAAAGGTAGGCAGTCTTTCCGGCGGACAGCGTCAGGCAATGTCTTTACTTATGTCGGTAATGACTCCCATCGAATGTCTTATTCTCGATGAGCATACGGCAGCTCTTGACCCAAAGACCTCTGAAATAATTATGGAAATAACCGACAAAATAATCAAGGAACGCAGTATTACCGCGCTTATGGTCACCCATAATCTGCGTTATGCTTCGGATTACGGCAACCGCCTTGTTATGATGCACGAAGGAAAGTGCATTATGGATCATGCCGGCGAGGCAAAAAAGAATCTTGATGTAAAACATTTGCTTGAAACCTTTGAACATATAAGCATAGAGCTTGGAAACTGACGGCAGCCTTTGCTGTACTGCACCGCAAACGGTGCGGTATGGCAAGGGCTTTGTTTTTTGTGTATTTTGACGATTTTTCCCTGATTTACGGACATATAAAGGCTATTTTCCAAAAAAATGTAAAAATTATATTGAAATCGCTGACAGTTTGTGATATAATCTTATCATACTTATAACCATTGGGCGGTGCCCTTTTGCGGTTATTGGTAAATACTATTTATTTTTTGAGAAAGGAAAGAGAATATGAAAAAGACATTAGCTCTCATTCTCTCGCTTCTCCTTGCAGGCACAGCTATTACAGGCTGTGGCGAAACTACAACCGGCGAAACTTCCGGCGACGGCGAAAACGTTATTAAAATAGGCGTATTCGAACCCCTTACCGGTGACTCTGCTTCCGGCGGTAAAAAGGAACTTCTCGGCGTTCAGTATGCTAACGCAGAAACTCCCACAGTTACTATCGGCGAAACAGAGTACAAAGTAGAAATCGTATATTCCGATAACGGTTCTACAACCGACAAGGCTCCTTCTGCAGCTGCAAACCTCGTGGCTGAAAACGTTGCCATCGTTCTCGGTTCCTACGGTTCCGGTGTTTCCATGGCTGCAAGCGACACATTTGACCAGGCAGGTCTTGCCGCTATCGGCATCACCTGTACAAACCCCGGCGTTACTGCTGGTAACGAACACTACTTCAGAATCTGCTTCCTCGATCCCTTCCAGGGTTCTGTTCTTGCAAACTTTGCAACAGAAAAGATCGGTGCAGGCAAGGCTTACCTCCTCGGCGAACTCGGCAACGAGTACGACCAGGGCCTTATAACCTTCTTTGAAAAGGCTTTCACAGAAGCAGGCGGCGAAGTTGTTAAGGATTCCTTCCCCACAAACACTTCCGACTTCACAACTTACCTCAACAAGGCTAAGGATGAAGGCTGCGAAGCTATCTTTATCCCCGTTTCCATCGCATACGCTACACAGATCGTTTCTCAGGCTACACAGCTTGGTCTCGAACTTCCTATCCTCGGCTCCGATACTCTTGACGATAACAAGGTTCTTGAAGCTGCAAAGGGTACAAACACAAAGCTTTACGTTTCTACCTTCTATCAGGAAGGCGGTTCCGAAACATTTGATAACGGCATCAAGAACTACATCAACACCAACGAAGATGCCAAGACTGCAAACGGCGGCGACGATACTATCTCCGCAGTTACAGCCATGGGTTATGATGCTTACTATGTAGCTCTTGAAGCTATCAAGGCAGCAGGTTCTGCTGATCCCGCAGCTATCAAGGCAGCTCTTCCCGCAGTTACCTACACAGGCGTTTCCGGCGATATCGCATTTGACGAAATCGGCGACGCTAAGCGTGACACTGCTTACATCAAAACTGTTGATACAGAAGCAGGCGTTTGGGCTCTCGAAGCTGTTCAGAAGGCTAACTGATTTTATAGCATTTTAAACAGTTGTCATCAATCTCGCTTGGCGGGGCTTTTGCCCTGCCAAGCGTTTGTGGTTTTTCTTGGCTGCCTCGAAAGCAGCGGAAATCCCGCTTTTTTCCAGACAGCCAAAGCTTTTTTGACTTTTGCTGACAATTTCGAAAGAGAGGTAAAACTCAGTGCAATCATTAATACCAACTCTTCTTACGGGTCTTTCCGTAGGCGGTCAGTACGCTCTCATCGCCATCGGTTACACAATGGTATACGGTATTCTGCGATTGATAAACTTTGCTCATGGTGACCTTTTTATGGTTGCCGGTATGGTGATGATTTATCTTACATCAGTAATGCCGCTGTATTTTTCGTTGCCGCTTATCATTTTAATGACAGTTCTTATTGGCTTTGCCATTGAACGTGCGGCTTATCTTCCGTTGCGTCAGGCTCCGCGAATGAGCGTAATGATATCTGCCATCGGCGTAAGCTATCTTTTGCAGAACCTCATTACATACCTCACAGGCGGACAGCCTATGACATATCCTTCAATTTCTTTCCTCACAAAAAGAATTTCTGTGTTCGGAACCCCTCAGTCTGTGGCTACTCTGATTACACTCCCCATGGTTATCATACTTGTGGCGTTGCTTTCATTCCTTATCAACCACACAAAGATCGGTATGGCAATGCGTGCTGTTTCCAAGGATTTTGAAACCAGCCGTCTTATGGGTATAAAGATCAATACCGTTATTTCCGTAACCTTTGTTATAGGTTCGGCACTTGCGGCAGTAGGTTCCATACTTTACTTCTCAAACTACACAAAAATTGTTGCCGTATCCGGTGCACTTCCGGGGCTCAAAGCTTTTGTTGCTGCAGTTTTTGGCGGTATAGGCTCTATTCCCGGTGCGGTTATCGGTGCGTTTATTATCGGTATCTGCGAGAACCTTATCAAGGCTTCGCCTTATTCTGTGTTCTCCGATGCATTTACTTTTGCTGTACTTGTTGTGGTTCTTATTTTCCGTCCCACAGGTATTTTCGGCGAAAAGTCCGTGGATAAGGTTTAATGGAGGTGCTTTGATATGAACAAAAAAACAAAGAATATTAAAAGCACAATCGCAAAAGTGGCAGGCATACTTATTTTCCTCGGAGTTCTTCTGTTTGTGGAGAATATATGCCTTATGCTTCCCAAGGGAAGTGTTCCCAAGCTTTTGCTTCCCACATCCATGCTGTTTACCGTGCTTAAAAAGGCAACGGTTTATTGCCTTATAGCTGTTTCGCTTAACCTGCTTAACGGTTTTACCGGCTTGTTTTCTCTTGGCCATGCAGGCTTTATGCTGCTTGGCGCATACGTTTACGCTATCCTTACAACTCCCGTTGCTTCCAAAGAATCCATATTCTACAAGTTTGAGGGCGGTTGTATACTTAATTTCTCCATACAGGAGCTCTTGCAGAACATATTTGGTTCCACCGGCGTCGGTGCTGCTGTAAGCCTTGTTCTCGGTGTGCTTATTGCTTTTCTGATATCGGGTATCGTGGCGGCGCTTTTTGCTTATCTTATCGGTCTGCCGGTATTAAGACTCAAAAGTGACTATCTTGCAATTGCAACACTTGGCTTTGCGGAAATTATCCGCACACTGTTCCAGTGCGAAAACCTTGTCCTTCCCGGCGGCAAGGAAATTGTAGTAGGACGTCTTACAAACGGTGCGAACATGATCAAGGGTTTTCCCACCCTCAATTCCTTCAATATCAAAATTGATGGCAAAGTGGTTATGTATTTGTCCACGGTAGTGCCTGCAATTATTGTTATTGTATGCATTGCACTTATTGTGCTCCTTATCAATTCCACCTACGGACGCGCTTTTAAAGCTATCCGTGACGATGAAATTGCCGCAGAAGCCATGGGTGTTAATCTTGCAAAGCACAAAATACTGTCCTTCTGCACATCCGCATTTTTTGCAGGTATCGGCGGTGCGCTTTATGCCATGTACGCCACAACATATCAGGCAAAGCCCTTTACATCGGCTCTTACCTATGAAATACTCCTTATCGTTGTTATAGGCGGTATCGGTTCGGTTTCCGGCTCATGTATCGGCGCATTCCTTTATATCGCATGCTCCGAATGGTGGCTCAGATTCCTTGACAAGCAGACATATATCGGTGATTTCCAGCTTCCGCTGCTCAAGGACGGCTTCCGTATGGTTGTGTTCTCGGTGGTTATCATGATCGTAGTTCTGTTCTTCCGCCGCGGTATCATGGGCACAAACGAGCTGCCGGATTTGTTTAAAAAGAAGTCCAAAAAGAAAGGGGAGGTAAGCAACGATGGCAAATAATGAACAACTTAACGTTCTTAAGGTCGAAGATGTTACCATGCAGTTTGGTGGTGTTGTTGCCGTAAACGACCTTTCTATGGAAATAAACGAGGGCGAAATAGTTGCCCTTATAGGCCCTAACGGTGCCGGAAAAACTACAGCATTCAACGTTATTACAGGTGTTTACCAGCCTACAAACGGTCGTGTTTCCTTCATGGGTAAAGCTATGGTTGAAAATTTCCCCAAGGCAAAAATCAAGAAGCAGTATGCCGGTGAAAACAACGGTAAATATACTCAGACCATTGTAAAAACCCCCGACCAGATAACTGCTTTGGGTATGGCAAGAACTTTCCAGAACATCCGACTTTTCAAGAGTATGACAGTTTTTGAAAACGTACTTCTGGCAAAGCATCTGCGTAAAACAAGCAATTTCTTTACAGCGATGTTCCACCTTAACGGTGCGGAAGAAGCTAAAATGCGTGAGGAAACCCTTGAGCTTTTAAAACTTCTTGGACTTGAGGACGTAAAGGACGAGCTTTCAACATCTTTGCCTTACGGTAAGCAAAGGCACCTTGAAATTGCCCGTGCACTTGCAACAAACCCCAAGCTTTTGCTGCTTGACGAGCCTGCGGCAGGTATGAACCCGCAGGAAACCGAAGAACTCACTGCGTTTATCCGCCGCATCCGCGATCAGTTTGATCTTACCATTCTTCTTATCGAACACCATATGAATTTGGTTATGGATATTTCCGACCGTATCTACGTTATAGATTTCGGTAAGCTTATAGCCAAGGGTACGCCTGAGGAAATAAGCAACAATCCTCGTGTTATCGAGGCTTATTTGGGGGTAGCTGACGATGCTGAAAATTGAAAATCTTAATATTCATTACGGCGGTATCAAGGCGGTGCGTGATGTATCGTTCAATGTTGAACAAGGCTCCATCGTTACCCTTGTAGGCGCAAACGGTGCCGGAAAAAGCTCCATACTTCGTTCCATTTCCGGTGTGGTTACACCTAAAAGCGGTTCTATTCGTTTTTGCGGAGAAGAACTTATTGGCAAACCCACCGAAAAGGTTGTAAAAGCGGGTATAACACTTGTTCCCGAGGGACGCAGAATTTTCCCCGACCTTACGGTTCTTGAGAACATACGCATAGGTGCGTATCTTCGTAACGATAATCTTGATGATGATATCAAATGGGTTTATGATCTTTTCCCACGTCTTAAGGAACGTTCGTGGCAGATGGCAGGTACACTTTCCGGCGGCGAACAGCAGATGCTTGCCGTAGGACGTGCGCTTATGAGCCGTCCAAAGCTCCTTATGATGGACGAACCTTCATTGGGACTTGCGCCCCTTATTGTACGTGATATTTTCTCTATCATAAAAGAAATCAACAAAAACGGTGTTACCATACTTCTTATTGAGCAGAATGCTAACATGGCTCTTAAAACCGCAAATTACGGTTACGTTCTTGAAACCGGCAGAATTTCTCTTACCGGCACGGGTGCTGAACTTTTGGCAAATGAGAACGTTAAAAAAGCTTATCTCGGCAAATAAAAACCATTGCCCCTGTGTTTTGCAGGGGCATTTTTTGTATTTTATATTTTTGAGGAGCTAAAATGAAACGAATTGTATTTTTATTTACCGTTATTGCGGTGATTGCGTTAACAGTAATGGGTGTATCTGCAGATCGCATGGGAATTGACACATATACAGGCGCGTTCTTTTTAGACAGCGCGATCGATATGTCATACAGAGATGTTGGCACAAACCCCTTTGGTATAGAAAAGATAAGGACAATTTACATAGACAACGGGTCTATATGTAGTTATGGCGGTGATATAGATTTTGCTATGCCTCCTGTTTTTACCCGTGTGAACTATTACAGTGATAAAAGTATGAGTAATCCTGAATCTTGTTACAGTTCGCTTTCCATAAAGAATCAGGCAATTACTGCAAATGAGCTTTTTGACAGCTGCGGTATAACCGAGGGAAAGGCTCTTTTGCTTATAATTGGCGACAAATACTATATGTTCGTGCTTAACGGCGGAAAACTTAAGCCGGCAAAGGAAGAAACCAGGATTGCGCTGGAACAGAAACAGATAATTACTGTAGACGGCACACCTCATGAGCTTACAACTTATGCTATCCGTGATGAAAACGGCGGACTTACAAATTATGTAAGAGTAAGAGATATCGCATCGTTGCTCAACGGTACGGGCTCTCAGTTTAGTGTTGGCTGGGACAATGCAGTGAATCTTGTGCCCGGAGAAGCTTATGTGGAAAACGGAACCGAATTTACTGTTCCGTTCAGCGGAGATCAGAACTATGAGTACGCAAAAGCACCTACCAGATTTTGCGGGCAGGTTGCTGTATTGAGCTCTATTGTGCTTACAGATTCCAAGGGCGGCGGATATACATATTATAAACTCAGAGATCTCGGGGGCAATTTGAATTTTGAAGTTGACTGGACCGAGGAAAACGGCATCGAAATCAAATCATACAACAGATCTATTGATGAATAATTAACTTATAAGTTAAACAGGCCATCCGCAAATATACGGATGGCTTGTTTTTATGTTATTGTATTATTATCTTATCATAACGGTTTTTGCAAGCATCTTTGTAAATACTCCTCCAAAACCGATTTTTTCAACTCCGTTTACGGTCTTTATATCCACCGAAGCGATTTCCTCGCCGCCGAGCACATAACGAACTGTTCCTACAACCTGACCTTCCGAAACGGGAGCTGTTATAAATTCCGGAAGCTCTGTAATTGTTTCCACAAGTTTGTCGCGCCCCTTTGTAAGCAGGACAGCGGTATTATCACATGTAAGTGCTACATTTTGCACTGTTCCGCCTTTAACGGGCATGGGTGTAAAAGAAACTTTGTCGGATTTGTAAACCGCAAAATTTGCAAAGCCGTAATCCAACAGCTTTTTTGCATCTGAAAATCTGTTATC
>JAZSGA010000261.1:0-3698 GCA_045532495.1 Eubacteriales bacterium
AACACTTGAAATAATAGATTTTGGCTGCGGAAAGTCATACCTTACCTTTGTTTTGTATTATTACTTTACCGAGATCAAAAAGATAAATGTATCGGTCACCGGACTCGATCTGAAGCAGGATGTTATTAAAAAATGTAATGAAATAGCTGAAAAGTACGGGTATAAAAATCTAAAATTCCTTTGCGGTGATATCAAAGATTATTACCCTCAAAAACCGCCTCATATGGTAATTACTCTGCATGCATGCGATGTTGCCACGGATTATGCTTTGTATAATGCAATAAATTGGGGCAGCAAATATATATTCTCTGTTCCCTGCTGTCAGCACGAGCTGAATTCTGAAATTTCTTCAAAGCCTTTTGAGCTTATGACAGACTACGGGCTTATAAAGGAACGTTTCTGCGCACTTGCAACAGATGCTGTACGTGCAAAGCTTCTGGAATATTGCGGTTACAAAACGGATGTTCTTGAGTTTATCGATATGGATAATTCGCCAAAGAATATTCTTATCCGTGCAGAAAAGAAACAAAAAACAAATGAGTTTAAAAAACGAGCCACAGAGCGCGAGATCAGAGAGTTTTCTCTTATGATCGGTCATGATCTGACATTAAAAAAATTGATTCTTGATTAAATATGAGGTTTAAAATTATGGCACATGAAGAATTTAACGGCAAAAAACTTTTTCAGAGCGATATACATGACGGTGACAAATACCGTCAGGAATATCTTGATTCCATTAATAACTTCATCGAAAAACGCTTTGCGGAAGGCAGATCACGCCGTGAACAGTTTATGCCGCCCGAAAAGCTTGTAACCGATACCGAATATTATCGCAACGAGTATCTAAAAATGATTGGTTTCCCTTTTGATCTTGTATCTGATGATATTCCTGAGGTTGAAACTACTTATGTGGGAGAGGACGATCTTTCAAAACTTTACAGATTGAGTATTACAGTTGCATGCGATATCAAGTTTTACGGTATCCTGTTTGTTCCCCACGGTATAACCAAAGCGCCGCTTGTGATTGCCCAGCATGGCGGTGGCGGAACTCCCGAAAGCTGTTCGGATATGGCAGGCGACAATAACTACAATTTCTTTACCAAGCGTGCACTTGAACGCGGCTTTGTTGTTTTTTGTCCGTCTATAATGCTTTGGAGCCTTAAAGTGAACGGTGAAAAATTTATAACCTTTGATATTGCATATGACCGCCACGGCACAGACCGCAAGCTTCGCCGCATAGGCTATGCCATTACCGGTTTTGAAGTATTTTGTATAATGCGCAGCATAGATTATCTTTCCACTCTTGATTATGTGGATGAAACAAAAATCGGTATGATGGGATTATCCTACGGCGGATATTTCTCCATGCACACCGCAGCTGCTGATACACGAATAATTGCAGCATATAATGCCGGTGCATTCAACGACAGAAACACCGAGTGCTTCAATGACTGGGGTTATGACAATGCAAGCAATACATTTTACGATGCAGAAGTTGGAGCTCTTTGCGCTCCGAGAAGATTGCTTATCGATGTAGGCAAGCAGGATGCTGTGTTTAATTATGTAACCTCAGAACCCGAAGCGCAGAGAATATGCAAGTATTATAAGGCATACGGTGCCGAAGATAATTTCCGCTATAATCTTTGGGAAGGCGGCCACAGATTTGACGAAAACCTTCAAGGCTTTGAATATTTCTTTGAAGCTCTATCATAATAAATGTATGGAGAAAATTAATGAAAACATACGCTTCTAACCGTAATATGGGCGTGGATCTGCTTAAAGTTTTGGCAATTTTAGGCGTTATAATAATACACACCTGTTCCGACGGTCTTGCGCTTAATGTTGAAAAAGATGACTTTACTCTTTCTCTTATATGGCGATGTATTGCAGGTGCTTCCGTACCATTGTTTTTAATGGCAAGCGGTGCTCTTATGCTTGTTCCCGAAAAAGAGGTATCGCCCAAAAAAATATGGTTAAAAAACATACTGCGACTGTTTTTATCCATGTTTGTGTGGGCTTTGGCGTATAAGATATACTATCTTTACAATTACGATGAGTTAACTCCCGAAACCGTTAGAAAAGCTATAGGTGATATTTTCTCGTTTGATCAGGAATTTCATTTATACTACATACACATAATGCTGCTTGTTTATGCTTTTTTACCCGTTACAAGGGCTTTTATCAAGCAGGCAGATAAAAAGACTCTTAACTACTTTTTGGGTGTATGGTTTGCTTTCGGCATTTTTTATCCTACGGTTGCAATGTTTAAGCCCTTCAGCTATTTAACAGGTTTTGCTTTGCAGTGGTATATGAATATGACATATGCTTCAATCGGATACGGTGTTTTGGGTTATTATCTCAGCAAATACAAGCCTCATCCTCTGTTCTGCTTGATTTCCATGTTGAGTGGACTTGGCGTTGTTATGTATGTAACATTCAATTTGTCATACTTTAACGAAACTCTGTTTGATCATTACCTGAGCGGTACCAACGCGGCAATGTGTATATATGCGGTGGGTGTATACGGATTATGTATGCACGTGGGCGAGCTTATAAAAAATAAAAAGATCTTGTGCAAATGTATTTCATATTTGTCAAAAGCTTCATTTTGTATATATCTCGGGCATGTGTTTGTTATAAGATATTTCACTTATATCGAATTTACCACCGAGTTTCTCCCCGCAATATACTCTATTCCTATTATTTCGTTATGTAACCTTCTTATTTGTCTGGTATTTTATTTCCTTGTATCAAAAATACCACTTGTCAATAGATGGTTTATATGATTATTAAAAATTATAATTACAAAGGAGGATTTTCCATGAAAAAGTACAAGTGCAAAGTTTGTGGTCTGATTTTTGATGTTGCAGACGGTGTAGAGCCCGTTTGCCCCAAGTGTAAGGTTAAAGGTGATAAGCTTGAGCTTATCGAAGAACCTGCACGCACAACAAAATATGCAGGCACACAGACAGAAAAGAACCTTGAGGCTGCTTTTGCAGGCGAATCTCAGGCGAGAAACAAGTATACCTATTTTGCATCCAAAGCTAAAAAAGAAGGCTTTGAGCAAATAGCTGCTCTGTTCCTCAAGACAGCAGATAACGAAAAAGAACATGCCAAGTTGTGGTTTAAGGAGCTCAACGGTATCGGAGATACAGCCGAAAACCTTGCTTCTGCTGCCGATGGCGAAAACTATGAGTGGACCGACATGTACGAAGGTTTTGCAAAAACAGCCGACGAAGAAGGATTCCATGAGCTTGCAGAAAAGTTCCGCATGGTTGCCGCTATAGAAAAGCACCACGAAGAACGCTACCGCGCCCTTCTTAAGAATGTGGAAACAGCTCAGGTGTTTGCTAAGAGCGAAGTTAAGGTTTGGGAATGTCGCAACTGCGGACATATTATGGTTGGCACAAATGCCCCTGAAGTATGCCCCGTTTGTGCACATCCTCAGAGCTATTTCGAAGTAAACTGCAAAAATTATTAATTATCAAAAAACAATAAACGCTGTCCGAAAAGGACAGCGTTTTGCTTTATGCGGATATGTTATTATAACTGCGAAAAAACTTCAATTGCCGATTTTACATTTTCATACATTGCGGCTTTTGCATCAAGGATTGCATCGTGGAACTGTTTGTATTCTTTTCCTGAAATTGCAGCAGCCCCGGCTTTTGCCATATATGTGTAGTAATTTACTTTGCGTA
>JAZSGA010000064.1:0-4707 GCA_045532495.1 Eubacteriales bacterium
TGCCGTAACAGTACACAAAAGTCAAGGCAGCGAATATCCGTGCGTAATAATACCTCTGGCAGATGCCCCCTACGGACTTTTAACACGCAACATGCTTTACACCGCCGTAACCCGTGCACAGCAACGAGTTATACTTGTGGGAAAGGAAGATATCATAAGTCTTATGGTATCCAACAACCGCCAGGCAAAAAGGTACACGGGGCTTTGCCGCATGCTTAAAAACTTTTTGAAATCAGAAAAACAGTAACAGGAAACATACTATGGAAAAAATACAAAACACAAGCACCTTCAACAGCACCTGCTGTGAGGATACAGAAAAAATAGCATATGAGTTTGCAAAACAGTTAAAACCGGGAGATTTCATTGCATTTTTCGGCGATCTCGGTTCGGGCAAAACCGCATTTGTGCGCGGGCTTGCATCGTACCTCTGCCCCGATTGCAGAGTATCAAGCCCCACCTTTGCCATCGTAAACGAGTACACCGGCGGCAGTATTCCGCTGTTTCATTTTGATATGTACCGCATACTCGATGACGATAATCTGTTTTCCACCGGATTTTACGACTATTTTGACCGCAACGGCATAATGGCTGTAGAATGGTGCGAAAACATCCCCTTCGGTCTGCCTGCACAACGCTACGAAGTGATTTTTACAAAAACCGGAGATACAAGCCGTACCATCACAATAGTTAAAAAATAGTATATTCAATTACAAGGAGTGATTTCAATGATAAAAATAGGACTTTACGGTTACGGAAACCTGGCACGCGGTGTTGACTGTGCCATAAAACAAAACCCCGATATGGAGCTTTGCGCAGTTTTCACAAGACGCGATCCTTCTTCCGTAAAAACAATAACCCCCCATGTGCCCGTTTACCGCACCGAGGAAATACTCGAACACAAAGCCGAAATAGACGTGCTTGTTATGTGCGGAGGCAGTGCAACCGACCTGCCCGAGCAAACTCCCGAAATGGCGAAATATTTCAATGTGGTAGACAGCTTTGATACCCACAAAAACATACCTGCACATTTTGCAAACGTGGATAAAGCCGCAAAGGCAAGCGGAAAAATCGGAATCATTTCTGTGGGCTGGGACCCCGGAATGTTTTCGCTCAACCGTCTGTATTCCAGCTGTATTCTGCGCGATGGTGCTGATTATACTTTTTGGGGCAAAGGTGTTAGCCAGGGACATTCCGATGCAATACGCAGAATAGAAGGTGTGCTTGATGCCAAGCAATACACAATACCCGTGGAAAGTGCCCTTGATAGCGTAAGAAGCGGCAGCATGCCCTCACTTACCGCACGTCAAAAACACACCCGTGAATGTTTTGTTGTGGCACAGGAAGGTGCAGATAAAGAGCGCATCACCCGCGAAATAGTAACCATGAAAAACTATTTTGACGAATACGATACAACAGTTCACTTTATTTCCATGGAAGAACTTAAACGTGACCATTCCGGAATTCCCCACGGCGGCTTTGTTATTCGCACAGGCAAAACAGGCAAGGATCTCGAAAACTCCCATGTTATCGAATACAGCCTGAAGCTTGATTCCAACCCCGAATTTACCGCCAGCGTAATTGTTGCCTATGCCCGCGCGGCATACAGATTAAACAACGAAGGAATTTGCGGTGCAAAAACCGTTTTTGATATTCCTCCGTCATATCTTTCCGATAAAACCAACGAAGAACTTATATCCACCCTGCTTTGATGGCAGAGCACCCCGAAAGGAAGAAAAAAATGTCCACTTACGGTCTTTGCGGTGAAAGACTGGGCCACAGCTATTCCGAGATAATTCACAAAATGCTGGGAAACAACGATTACCGTCTTTTAAATATGACCCGTGAAGAATTTCACAGTTTTATGACAAACCGCAGTTTTTGCGCTGTAAATGTAACAATTCCGTACAAAACAGATGCCCTGCAACTCTGCGATGTTGTATCTGACGAAGCAAAAAGCATAGGCTCTGTAAACACTGTCGTAAACAAAAACGGCACCCTTTACGGTTACAACACCGACATTTCAGGTTTTATATATATGCTTAAGAGAGCAGACATTGATATCTGCAAAAAAAAGGTGCTTATACTCGGCACCGGCGGTACCAGCCTTACAGCTCAGGCAGCATGCGATGTTCTTGGAGCGCGTGAAAAAATCATTGTTTCACGCAGCGGTGATATTAATTATCAGAACATACATCTGCACAGCGATGCGGAAATAATAATAAATACCACACCAGTGGGAATGTATCCCAACAACGAAAAATCTCCCATAACCGTGGCAGATTTTCCCAGGCTTGAGGGAGTGGCAGACGTAATATACAATCCCGGTATAACAAAGCTTTTGTATGATGCATCAAAGCGTGGAATAAAAACCGCAGGCGGTCTTTCCATGCTGGTATATCAGGCAGTAGAGGCAGACCGACTGTTTTTTGACAAAGAACAAACCGACAACACAGCTGTTGTGGAAAAAATTCTTGATAAAATATCCTCCGATGTACGCAACATAATCCTCGTTGGCATGCCCGGATGCGGAAAATCCACCGTAGGAAAAATAGTAGCAAAAAAGCTTGGCAGAACTTTTATCGATGCCGATGATTACATAACAGAGCATTTCGGAAGGACTCCCGGCGAAATAATCAGCTCTGACGGCGAAGCAGCTTTCCGCGAAACAGAAACAAAAGCTCTTTCAGAAATAACAAAGCTTTCTTCAGCGGTCATCTCATGCGGCGGCGGTGCTGTGACAAGGGAATACAACCATTACCTTATAAAGCAAAACAGCATATGTTTTTACATAACCCGCGATACCGAAAAGCTTGCCACAGGCGGCAGACCGTTATCCGCAGGCGGCCCCGAACACCTTAAAAAGCTTTTTGAAGCCCGTGATCCGTTATACCGTGCCGTGGCTGACCATATAGTAAGCCTTACGGAAAATTCCAACAAATGCGCAAACACAATAGCAGAAAGGTTTATATCGAAATGAAAATCCTTGTAATAAACGGTCCCAACCTCAATATGCTTGGCATACGAGAACCGGATATTTACGGCAAAAACACATACGCAGATCTGGTGGAGCTTATCAAAAAGCATGCCTCGGATATTGATGTTGCCGTGGAATGTTATCAATCCAATCACGAAGGTGACATTGTGGATAAAATACAGGAAGCCTACGGCAACACAAACGGAATTGTTATAAATCCCGGAGCATATACCCACACCAGCGTTGCCATACTCGATGCTCTCAAGAGCGTGGGGATTCCTGCAGTTGAGGTGCACATTTCCGATGTTGACTCACGTGAGGAGTTTCGTCAGACATCCTACGTTTCGTATTACTGTTTCAAACGCATAACCGGAAAAGGTTTTGCAGGTTATACCGAAGCCATGGATGCCATTAAAAATCTGTAAAAACGCAAAGGAGCTGTGAAAAAACACAGCTCCTTTTAATGTTTTAACAATTTGATTTTTTAAGCACTCACAAAAATCATTCCGCAGGATGCGCTTTATAAAAATGGACAATGTTAAGATCCTCGGGCATATCAAGTCCGTGGGATCCGCAGTCGCCGTCTATGTAATGGCAACCGTGATCCATGGCAAATCCGATAAGAGAATTATGCTTTTTCCAATGTGTTTTTATAAGCGAATCAAACGTGGCAAAGGTTCTGGAATTTGCACGCAATTCCGACAGTGCTTCCAAACCTTCCGGACCGAATTTGTGCATTTTTGTATCATAGCTTCCGTTATATACAACTATAAGATCATATTCATCACGGATAATAAGTTCTGCTGCTTTGGCATTTACCTCATCAAGATTGGGATATATGTAATAATCCATTTCACGCTCAAGGAAAATGCAGGATATGCTGTCCTTGCCCGTAGAAACTATGGCGCATTTTTTACCTGCGGCAATAAATGCATCAAAAATAGTTTCAATCTTTATAACAGGCTTTTCGTATGCCATTATGCCGTGCACCTTTGGCTGGGCACCCGTATACATGGTGCCAAAGCAAACGGGAGTAACCGACGGCATAACTGTGCAAAACGGAATCTGCAGGTCTGTGCGTTCTGTGACCTCGCAAATAAGCTGAGGATATTTTTCGCATATCCACTGAGCAACAGCATCGGGGTTATACATAAATATGCGGTCAGCACGGGCTCCGTCAAAGCTTTTTTCGATATATTCGGCAAACTGTGGGCAAGGCTGTGCCGCAGTTTTGGGAGCAGGCACGCCCATAGTACCGCACAAGGCGGCACATAAAGTATCAAGTGATAAAGTGTTCTTTTCCATTTTGTAACCTCTGAATAATAATTATAAGCTCAAATGAGCGGTTCTTTTTTTGACATGTATTCTTTTACATCTTCGGCAATCTTGTCGGAGATCTGTCTTGATGCAGGAAACTCACAGTTGTTCAGAACATAATCGGTAAACTTTGCAATATATACCGAATCCTGCAGCAAGTTATCTGCACTCACACACTCTGCGGTGTCGTATCTTGTATGGGTAAGACCGGTATCCGCCACGGAATAGCGGGCAAAGGATACCGCAGGCAAGTCGGAGGCCAAGCGGTCTTAGGAAGACAATACTCAGGAACAACTCCTTGGCTCACAGAACGACATGGCTACGATCCGACTTACTCACACACTCTGCGGTGTCGTATCTTGTATGGGTAAGACCGGTATCCGCCACGGAATAGCGGGCAAAGGATACCGCAGGCA
>JAZSGA010000250.1:0-23174 GCA_045532495.1 Eubacteriales bacterium
GGTGGCAAAAACCACATCACGCACACAGCAGCATTATCACATATCACTCAACTATCAAACGTGAAAGGCGGCGTGGAATTGAACAAAAATTTATTAATTGTCGGGGCAGGCATTTACAGCGTTGTGGCATTTGAAATTGCCACCGAAATGGGCTGCTTTGACAAAATAGATTTTATCGACGATACAAAAAAAGCAACCCCCAACGGCATTAACGTTATCGGAACATCCGCCGATATGGGCAAGCTTTCTGCCGTATACGGCAATATAACCGTTGCCATCGGCAATCCCACGGTAAGGCTGGCTTTGATAAAAAAGATCAAATCCGAAACCCCTTTCCGTGTTGTTTCTCTTGTTTCCCCAAAAGCTCATGTTTCACCGTCGGCAAAAATAATGGACGGAAGTATAATTGAGCCCATGGCGGTGGTACATTCGGGGTGTGTTATTTCGCAAGGTTGCATTATTTCCGCAGGAGCGGTGGTAAACCATGCAAGCCTGTGCGGTGACGGCGTACATGTGGATTGCAATGCCACGGTATCGGGAAACACTCTTGTTCCGCCTCAAACAAAAGTATGCAGCGGTCAAGTTTATACAAGCGAAAAGCGGCTTTGCGCACAAGAGCTTTTCAGCTGAGCTTTTTGCCACTTTACACACCTCAAAAATCTATAAAACGGAGTTAAATTATGTACAGCAAATTTATTAAAAGATTAATTGATCTTGTGTTATCCACAATTGGAATCATCGTTCTTGCCATCCCCATGGCAATATTGGCGCTGATAATAAAAATAACGGATCCGGGACCTGTGCTTTTCAAGCAAAAGCGAGTTGGAATACATAAAAGCCACTTTGAGCTTTACAAGTTCAGAAGCATGAAAATGAGCACCCCTCGTGATTGCCCCACCCACTTACTTGAAAACCCCGAACAGTACATAACAAGCATAGGTAAATTTTTACGCAAAAGCAGTCTTGACGAGCTTCCTCAGCTTTTTAACATATGGACAGGCAAAATGAGCATTATCGGTCCCCGTCCTGCGCTGTGGAATCAGGAAGACCTTATTGCCGAGCGTGATAAATACGGTGCAAACGATATAAAACCCGGTCTTACCGGCTGGGCACAGATAAACGGCAGAGATGAACTTGAAATATCCGTCAAAGCAAAGCTTGACGGCGATTACACCGCGATTCTTAATTCCGGAAAATTTAAAGGCTTTGCAATGGACATAAAGTGTTTCTTCGGAACAATAACCTCGGTGCTCAAATCCGACGGTGTTGTTGAAGGCGGAACAGGCGAAATAAACAAACAGACCGAGCAAGAAGCACAAAAAGAAAAGCAAGAGGTTTAATGTATGAAGGTAGTAGTATTATCAAGCCACACACCGTCACTTTTTTGGTTCAGAACAGACATGATGCTGGCATTTATCAAAGCCGGCTGCGAAGTTGTGGCAGCAGGAAACGAACCCGAAGAAGCTTGGGCGGAAAAATTTGCCGACCTTGGCGTTAAATACCGCAGGATCGATGTTCAGAGAAACGGAACAAACCCCTTAAAGGATCTTAAAACATTAAAATCCATCCATGCCCTGCTTAAAGAAGAAAAGCCAGACAAAATTTTCTGCTATCAGGCAAAAACCGTCATTTACGGCTGCCTTGCGGCACGCATGCTTAAAATAAGGGATGTTTTTCCGCTGATTGCAGGATTGGGTTCGGTATTCCTCACCAACGGTCTTAAAGCCTCTGTGGTAAGGCAAATACTTGTTACGGAATACAGGCTTGCTTTGAAATACGCAAAAAAGGTCTTCTTCCAAAACCGTGATGACAGCGGAGTTTTTATAAAACACAAGATAGTTTCCCCATCCGACATCGTTTACATAAGCGGTTCGGGAGTTAACACCGAAAAATTCAACGTTACTGAGCTTCCCGAAATTCCCGCTTTCCTTAACATTTCCCGTCTGATAAAAGACAAAGGCATCCGCGAATATCTGGATGCCTGCAGAATTGTGAAAAAGGAACACCCCGAATACAGGTGTCTGCTTGTTGGCCCGTACGACTCCAACCCCACGGCAATAACCGAGCAGGAGCTTGCCGAGTATATTAATGACGGAACCGTGGAATACTTCGGAGAACAGTCGGACGTTAAACCTTATCTTGCGCAGGCAAGCATTTATGTTTTGCCGTCCTACCACGAAGGCACACCCAAAACGGTGCTTGAAGCCATGGCATGCGGCAGAGCCGTTATAACCACCGATGCTCCGGGTTGCAGAGAAACCGTTATAGGCAATGCCAATGGTATACTTGTGGAACCAAAAAACCATACTATACTTGCACAGAAAATGCTGGAGCTTGCTTCCGATCCCGAACTGGTACATGAAATGGGAAAAGCCGGAAGAAAGCTTGCGGAAGAAAAATTCTCGGTAGTAAAAGTTAACGAAACAATTTTAAGCACCATGGGTATTTAATTATTAAATGTTTTCAGGAGATGCATATGGAAAGATTATACGAAAAAATTGTAAAAGGTGAAGAAAAAATATCCCTTGTGGGTCTTGGATATGTAGGCATGCCCATTGCAGTTGCTTTTGCCAAAAAAGCAAAGGTTGTGGGTTACGATCTCAATGCCAAAAAGATTGAGCTTTACAAATCCGGAATTGACCCCACAAACGAGGTGGGCAACGAGGCAATAAAAAACACAACCGTTGAATTCACTTCCGATGAAACCAAACTCAGAGAAGCAAAATTCCACATTGTTGCAGTTCCCACGCCGGTTAACGCCGACCACACTCCCGATCTTGCTCCCGTTGAGGGCGCAAGCAGAATACTGGGCAGAAACCTTACAAAGGGCAGCGTTGTGGTATATGAATCTACCGTGTACCCAGGCGTTACCGAAGATGTATGTGTGCCCATTCTTGAAAAAGAATCGGGATTAAAATGCGGAATTGATTTTAAAGTAGGCTATTCCCCCGAAAGAATAAATCCCGGTGACAAGGTTCACCGTCTTGAAACCATTGTAAAAATCGTATCCGGCATGGATGACGAAACTCTTGACGTGGTTGCAAAAGTATACGAGCTTGTTGTGGAAGCAGGTGTGCACAGAGCAAGTTCAATCAAGGTTGCCGAAGCTGCCAAGGTTATTGAAAACAGCCAAAGAGATATAAACATAGCTTTTATGAACGAGCTTTCCATCATCTTCAACAAAATGGGAATTGATACAAAATCCGTTCTTGAAGCTGCCGGAACAAAATGGAACTTTTTGAAGTTTTACCCCGGTCTTGTCGGCGGCCATTGTATTGGTGTGGATCCCTATTATCTCACCTACAAGGCAGAAATGATGGGATATCACAGCCAAGTCATTCTTTCCGGCAGACGCATTAATGATGATATGGGCAAATACGTTGCCGAAAATATTGTAAAAAATCTTATAAAAGCAGGCAAAGCCGTTAAAAACGCAAGGGTTGCCATACTCGGTTTTACATTCAAGGAAAACTGCCCGGATACAAGAAACTCAAAGATATTTGATATAGTAAAAGAACTGCGTGAATACGGAATAGAACCTACCGTTTCGGATCCCCGTGCGGATGCGGTTGAGGCAAAACAGCTTTACGGCATAGAGTTTGCTGATATAAACACCGTGAAAGATATGGATGCCGTGGTGCTTGCTGTTGCTCATGCCGAGTTTGCCGATTTTACAATGGGCAGGCTGGATGAATTCTTTGGTGACGGCAAAAAAGTTTTGCTTGATATCAAAGGACTTCTCGACAGAACAATGTACGAAAACTCAGGATATCTTTATTGGAGGCTTTGATTTAAATTGAACGCTGCTGCAATAATTCTGTGTGCCGGCAAAGGTACACGCATGAATGACGACTCAAAAAACAAGGTTTGTTTTGACTGTGCAGGAATTCCTGTTATAAAACGCATAATAGAAAACATGAAGCTTGCCGGAGTTTCAAGATTTGTTATTGTTATAGGCCATCAGGCGTACAGCGTTATGGATTGCCTTTACGATGTTGACGGCGTTGTTTATGCGTATCAAAAGGAACAAAAAGGCACCGGTCACGCCGCCATGTGCGGTCTGAAGGCGCTAAAAACAGTGGGATACACCGGTCCTGTAATTGTTTCGATGGGCGATAAGATAATTTCGACCGATGTTATAAAAGATCTGCTTGTAAGATCCAAAAACGCAAAAGCTGTATGGGGTGTACAGCCCCTTGCTCACAATTTCAACGGTGGACGGGTTGTTACATCGGACGGAAAGCCCTATGGAATTGTAGAGTTTGCCGATGCGGCACTTATGAAGCTTGCATATGCCGATGAAAAGGATTATGCCGAGGTGCTTAAATCCACCAAGCTCAACCCCAAAAAGGCAGAAAAGGTGCTTAAAAAAGCTATTGATAAAAAGCCCCATGGAACAGTTAAGCTTTGCGGCAAAGAATTTGGCGCAGATGCGGTGCTCAATTCGCAATATGCAAACGCAGGATTATACTGTTTTGATGTGGATGCGGCAGTAAGCATTATCGAAAACATCGGCTCAAACAACGCTCAGGGAGAAATATATCTCACCGATGCTCTTGAAAAATTCTCCGAAACCGATGACGCTGAAATATATGAAATCAAATCCCGCGAAAGCATGCTTACTTACAGCACAAAGCCCGAACTCCGTGAAATTAGCTGTCATTTCATGCGCACGGCAAGTCAGTTTATCAGTGATATAACCGACGGCAAAATGGACAGCATCCTCACAACCCTTTACAGCGACAAACTGGCAGAGCAAAAAACAAGATACATAGATCTTATCAACCTTTTCATAAATAAATACGGAGATAAAAAGGTTGTAATCACCCGCTCGCCCGGCAGAGTTAATCTTATGGGACGCCATATCGACCACCGCGGCGGCGGCATTAACATAATGGCAACGGATAAGGACGTGGTGTTCGTTTCTGCTCTGCGTGATGATGATGTTGTCAACATTGCAAACGCCGATGACATCTTCCCCGACAGAACTTTCTCTATCAGCAAGGTGCTGGGCGACAAAAAATACGACAAGTGGCTTGATTACCTCGACGATCCCAGAGTTGCAGCCGAGCTTGCAGAAAGCAAGGGCTGCTGGTCAAATTATGTGAAAAGCGCCGTAATAAGAGCGCAGTTTGAAAACGAAATGCCTTTGTGCGGTATGGATATGGTTGCTTCCGGAACAATTCCCGTGGCGGCAGGCTTATCCTCGTCCTCCAGCATTGTGGTTGCTGTTATGGAAGCTCTGGTTTCGCTCAACTGCATGAATGTGTCCGACGATGAATTTATAAAGCTTTGCGGAGAAGGCGAATGGTTTGTGGGGTCCCGCGGCGGTGCCGGAGACCATGCGGCAATGAAATGCGGAAAGGCTGACCGCATAGTACATCTTGATTTTAAGCCTTTCGGCGTGGGAGAAAATGTGCCGTTTTCAAACAAATATGCCGTAATTGTTGCCAACAGCATGATAAAAGCAAAAAAGTCAGAGGGCAGCAAAGATAAATTCAACGCCAAAGTGGCGGCTTATGAGTTTTCGCTTATGCTTATAAAGCGACTTTTCCCGGACTATAACTTCAACGAATTCAGAGACATTGCAAAAGTCACTCCGCACAGCGAAATATACAAAATACTCCGCAGCATCCCCGAAACAATGACGCGCGGCGGAATAAAAGCTCTGCTTCCCGAATACAAAGACAGAATAAACCAGATCTTTATGAATCACAAGGATCCCGGAGTATACGATCTGCGCGGTGTTTCGCTTTACGGAATTTCCGAGTGTGTAAGAGCACAAAAGTGCATAGAGCTTCTTCGCAAGGAAGAATACAAAGAGCTTGGAGAAATGATGAAAACAAGTCATAACGGCGACCGCCTTACGGGGCTCCGTGTTACCGACGAAATGCTTGAAGAGCTTGAAAAGCAAAACGCGGATATCTCGCTTCAGTACGGTGCGTATGACTGCTCCACCGAAGAAATAGATTACCTTTGCGATATACTCAACGGTACAGACGGTGTTTTGGGCAGCGAGCTTGTCGGCGCAGGGCTTGGCGGCTGTGTTATTGCCCTTGTGGAAAAATCAAAGGCGGAAAGCATTATTTCTGTTATAAACGAAAAATATTATGAAAAATACGGCTTTGAACGTGCTGCTCATGTATATTCCGCATCGCACGGATCAATGGTTATGTTTTAGGAGGCTTGAAAATGGGATACAAACATCTTAAATTTCCTGAAGGATCAAAGTTTTTAGTAACAGGCGGTGCCGGCTTTATCGGTTCCAATCTCTGCGAGGCAATTCTTGGACTTGGCTACAAGGTTCGTTGCCTTGATGACCTTTCAACAGGCAAGCAGGAAAATGTTGATATGTTTAAAAACAACCCCGATTATGAGTTTATGAAGGGCGACATAAAAGATCTTGATACTTGCATGAAAGCTTGTGAGGGCGTGGATTATGTTCTCAATCAGGCAGCCTGGGGAAGTGTTCCCCGTTCCATTGAAATGCCTCTTTTTTACTGTGCAAACAATATTCAGGGCACCCTTAATATGATGGAAGCGGCACGTCAGAACGGTGTGAAAAAATTTGTTTACGCTTCAAGTTCTTCTGTTTACGGCGATGAGCCCAATCTTCCCAAAACCGAAGGCAGAGAAGGAAACCTTCTTTCACCTTACGCACTCACAAAAATGTGCGATGAGGAATGGGCAAAGCAGTATACAAGACACTACGGACTTGACACATACGGACTCCGATACTTCAATGTTTTCGGCAGACGTCAGGATCCCCACGGTTTCTATGCCGCAGTTATACCCAAATTCATAAAGCAGCTTATTATGGGTGAACAGCCCACAATTAACGGTGACGGCAAACAGTCAAGAGACTTCACATACATAGAAAATGTTATCGAAGCAAATCTCAAGGCATGTCTTGCCCCCCATGAAGCGGCAGGCCAAGCATTTAACGTGGCATACGGCGGCCGTGAATATCTTATTGACATTTACTACAGCCTTACAAAAGCGCTGAATGTTGATATCGAACCCAACTTCGGTCCCGACCGCAAGGGTGATATCAAACACAGCAATGCAGATATCTCTAAAGCAAAGAATCTTCTCGGATACGACCCTGATTACGATTTTGCCAGCGGTCTTGCCGAAGCTATCGAATGGTATAAGGAGAATTTGTAATATGAGCAACATACCGGTTTTAACATTTCATACGGTTGCCAATCATACAGATAATCGCCCGTGGGCATTTTTGTCAACTTCCGTATCCTCTTTTGAAAACACTCTTAAATATCTGAAAAAACACAATTATCAGACTTTAACGCTAAAGGAGCTTTACGAATGGAAGAAAAAGGGCGTTAAAGATAATATAAAGCGTGTTCTTATTCATTTCGACGACGGATTTCTGGACAACTACACCGTTGCTTATCCCCTTTTGAAAAAATACGGTTTTAAAGCAACTGTTTTTGTGAGTCCCGAATTTGTTGATCCAAGACCCATTGTGCGTGAGCTGCAGTATGAGAACATAATCAACAACAAACCGGTGGATATAAAAAATGTTTGGGGATACATGAGCTGGGAAGAATTGAAGAAAGTTGACAGCGAAGGTGTTATTGATGTTCAGGCACACGCCATGACACATACATGGTACCCCAGCGAGCCCACATTTGCTGACTGGCATCATGCCGGCGACAGCTATTACTGGCTTTTCTGGAACCGTTATCCGGAAATCAAACCGTTTTGGCTGACCGAGTATGATGAAACTGCCGTTGAATTCGGAACTCCCGTATTCAAATATGCAAAATCCATATCCGGCAAAAAGTTTATCCCCCACCCCCATGTGGAAGAATTCTGCAAAGAATATTACAATGCGCACATTGATGAGTATTCTGCTGTTTTAAAAGACAAAAAAGCAAAAGCGGAATTTATATCAAAATTCAACGCAATACTTGAAGAAAAATTCGGTTCCGATATCGGTACATACGAATCCGACGAAGATTTCACCAACCGTTTAAGACTTGAACTTATTGAGTCCAAAAAGATAGACGAAGAACGCCTGGGCAAAAAAATAGAATTTCTTGCATGGCCCGGCGGAGCTGTCAGCGGCGAAGCCTACGATATCGCCTCCGAAGCCGGATATTTGTCCTGGACAAAAAAGGGCAAGCCCTACAACGAGCTCAGCGACGATCCCGTGGAGATCTACCGTGTTGGCGGATGGAGCGGCATCAAATTCAATTTCAATCCCAACAACTTTGTGGAGTACTGGTTCCTTAAAATGCAGCTGCACCGAGCCAAAGGCGACAAAAATCTTTTCAACAGAATTTATGCAAAAGCAGGTAACATATACCGCAACCGCCATATAAAGAAATGCAGGAAAAACGGAGAAAAATGGAAATGAGAGTCCTTTACGTTATCAGCACCCTGGAGGGCGGCGGAGCAGAAAGTCAGCTCTGTTCGTATGCCATAGAACAAAAAAAGCTGTACCCTGATGTGTGTTTTGAAATCTGCGCTATCAAAAAAGGCGGAGTATTTGAAAAGAAACTTAAAGAAAACGGCATAAAGTATTCTGTTTTAAACTCCTCCGGTATCCTCAAATCGGTTATCAAGCTCAGAAAAATTATAAAAAACGGGAAATTTGATATTGTTCATGCCCACATGTTTTTGTCTGATGTTGTTGCAAGATTTGCAACCGTTATGACAAAAGCAAAGGTTGTGGCTACTCATCACGGACTTGGAAAGTGGAAAAAGAAACACCTTATTATCCTTGACAAACTTACAAAATTCCGTGTTGACAGTTTTGTTATGGTTTCAGAGCAATCCATGGAGCTCAGAATAAAAAGAGAAAAGTACCCACGCGAAAAAACGCAGGTTATCTATAACGGAATAGCCGATAGTTTTTTGTCGGAATCTCCCAAAAAGCTTCCTGCTGCCGGTGAAAAAATCATTGTCGGCACAACAGCAAGAATGACCGATAACAAGCAGATCAACTTAATGATCGACGTTATGAAGGATCTGGAAAACATTCCGCAGCTTCATTATGAGATAATCGGCCATGGCGAAAACTACGAAAAACTTGTGGAACAGACCAAAACACTTGGTCTGGAAGACCGCGTACATTTTTTAGGCTGGCAGGATGATGTTTTATCCCATATCCGCAACTGGCATATTTTTGCGTTGCCGTCCATCAACGAAGATCTGCCGGTTTCCATGCTGGAATGTATGGCGCAGGGCGTTGTTCCCGTGGCATCACGAGTAGGCGGAATCATAACATTGCTCGATAACAACAAAAACGGAATACTTTGCGACAGTTCAGACAGAAAAACCTTTACGGATGCGGTGGAACAGCTTGTTACCCACCCCGAGCTGTACGAAAATCTTTCCAAAAACGCAAGACAGCTTGTTTCCGATACTTTCTTAATAAGCAACTCTGTAAACAAAACAATATCACTATATAATAAATTATTAAACGGACAAAACATATGAACTTAAACAGTATTTATAACAAATTACCGGCGTTTTTACAAAACATTTCTGTAAGCGCCTACGGTTTTATCAGAGAAAAAAGAAGATTCGGCGGCGAATTCAAAAAGTATTACAATGACGTTTTGAAAAGTGATTTTGCCGACAACGCCCAAAAGCAGGCGCTTCAGAGCAACTCGTTGAGAGAGCTGTTCCGTGCCGCCGCTCAATCTGTATACTACAAGGAAATATTTTCAAAATGCGGCGTGGACATTGAACACGATGATCCCTTTGAAATACTTTCAAAGCTCCCCATTCTCGAAAAAGACTCCTTAAGAGGGCACGAGCAGGATTTTTACACAAAACATGCAGAAAAAGCGCTGGTTTTCCATACCAGCGGTTCAACGGGAACTCCGCTCAACATTAAAATGAGTTTGCCGGATTTCAGACTCCGCATGGCTCTACTTGAACGTCAAAAAGCACGCTACGGAGTTTCCAGAACATCAAAGCATCTTACTTTTGTGGGCAAAAAAATAACATCCGGCGGCAATAAAACCTTTTGGCGTTACAACTTTTTCGGTCATCAGCTGGTAATGTCTGTGTACGATCTTTCGGAACAAAACAAGGAAAGATACCTTTCCAAAATGCAAAAGTATGCGCCGGAAGTTATTGAAGGTTACCCTTCCGCACTTGTTGTTATTGCCAACTGGCTTATAAACAGCGATTATAAGATTATGCCCAAATGCGTTTTTGCCACAGCGGAAACTCTTACTCAGGAGCAAAGGGAGATTATAGAAAAAGCCTTTGGCTGCCCCGTTATAAACTACTATGGCTCCACCGAAGGCTCAACCATGATCACCCAATGCGAAAAAGGCAACCTTCATATAGACGACGAATGTGGAATTATAGAATTCCTGAACAATGACGGCTCCCCCGCCAAATGCGGTGAAACAGCCAACATGATAATAACCAGCTTTACCACCAGGGCAATGCCGCTGATAAGATACAACATAGGCGATCTGGGTATTTTGTCGGATAAAAAGTGTGATTGCGGCAGGTGCTCTGCTGTTGTTACAGAAATAGTGGGACGCATGGATGACATTTTTGTAACTCCCGAAAAAGGTCATGTGGGAAGACTTTCCACCACACTTAAGCTTCTTCCCGCCACGGTACGCCGTGCTCAGATCCACCAGTACTCACCCACAGATTTCACTTTGCTGTTGGAAACCGATACTGATATTGCCGAATCCGAACTTACCGAAGTATACAACGATCTTTACGATAAGCTTGGAAAAGTTAATATCGTTACAGAATGTACCCCAAAAATTCCCGGCGGCAGCAACGGTAAGTTCAGGGCACAAATCAAGCACTTTAAATAATTAAGGAGCAAATTTTCATGAAGGTTTCTGTAATTATTCCATTGTATAATCTGGAAGAATATATAGAAAAATCAATAGAATCTGTTTTAGATCAACGCTTTGATGGTGATTTGGAAATAATTGTCGTGGATGACGGTTCCCGTGACGGCAGTTATAAAATCGTAGAGCAGATGTGCAAAACACATTCAAATATCAGGCTTATTCATCAGGAAAACGCAGGCGTTTCCGCGGCAAGAAACACAGGTCTTGATGCTGCGCAGGGAAAATACATTGTGTTTGTTGACGGCGATGATATTTTGTTCCCCGGTGCGCTTAAAACCCTGGTGGATACCATGGAAAACAACAAGGACGCCATACTTGCTTGCGGTGAACATCAAAGAATAACCTCTTATGATCAGCGCCCGCAGCAGCCTGAGCCGTGCATCAAATGCTCCGATACAAACGAAATATTGAGCTTGCTTCTTACCGAAAGGTACAGTGTTAGTGCCTGCGCCGGAATATACGAAAAAGCCTTGATTGGCGATCTGCGTTTTACACCCCAAAAAAGAATAAACGAAGATAAATACTTTTTGTTCAAATACCTTCTCAAAAACAAAGGCACCGTTATTAATTCCAACTCAATAGTTTACGGTTATTACATACGCAACGGTTCTGCCTCCAACAGCAAATTTTCCGATGCCACTCTGGATATGCTGTATTTTTCGGAGCTTATTGAGCAGGATGTGGCAAAGCTTTGCCCCGATTTGTCGGACCATGCACGCTACAACAATGTGGTGGCGCACCTTGCGGTATTGAAAAAAATCATCAGATCCGATGATTATAAAAAACAAAAGAAGCTTTTCAACACGGTAAAAAAAGAAACCCTTGAACTTAAAAAAACACTCAAAAACACCATTCCGAACAGCCACAAGCTTGAGCTTGCCATGCTGCAGCTGGGCTCTGTTCCTTATTTGCTGTGCGTTAAATTGTTTACTTTATTAAAAGCAGTCAGAAAGTGATGGTATAACATAATGATAAAAGCCAATATAAAAATTGAGAGTATTTTTGCTTTCATACTCGGATTGTGCGTTTGTGAAGGTGTAAGTATGCCCTTTTCGGTAGGAAGTACGGCTTTTACATTTGGCGAGATATTATCCCCTCTCATTTTAATATGTCTGTTATTCAACAAAAACAACACTTTTCTGAGCTTCTTCAGAAAAGTGCCCGTTGGATTCAAGCTGTTTTTCCTTATGATTTTGTTTTCGGTTGTTCCGGGAACTATTATGTACGGTCTTGGAGCAAGCTACCGATTTGCTGTGGGCCTTGTATACTTTTTTATGGTACTTTCGGTGGCGGTGAATGTATATCTCCTTAAAGATCACAAGAAATATTTGTTTATGGGACTTGCAATAGGTTTTGGGTTAAATATTGCACTTTCTCTGATCTGCTATTTTTCGTTCCGTGCAGGCACAGTTATCTCGCTGGAACAGTTTATTCCTCGTGAAAACTTTTTTACCCCCACATTAACCTTCAGATCCCAGGGACTTTTTCTTGAACCGTCACACTTTGTACGCTTTGTTTCATCGGTATTTCTTGTTCTGATGGCGAATGTCAGCTTTAAAAATTCGTTTTTGAAATTTGTTTTTGTTGCCGTAACATTTTTTGTTATACTTCAATCCTTTTCGGGCAGCGTGGTTATATTTTTACTTGGCATACTGTTTTATTCCATGTTAAAAAAGAATGATACCAAAAAACCCCTTACTGCATCATCATTCCTTGTGTTTTTATCAATCGTAATCATTGCAATAATCTTATTTACCACCTCCGATATTGCCGCAAATCTTCAAATGATATTCGGCAGAATCTTTTCGGGCGCAAACCTTGCGGATGAAGGCAACGAACTGCGCTTTGAAAGCATGAAGGCGGCCTTTGACAATATATATATTGCAATTATAGGATGCGGCTGGAATTTGATAGGTACTTTTTTTGAATCGGAAAATCTTGGCATTGTATCGGCGTTTTCCGATATTCTTGAAATGACCATGGAGCTCGGTTTTATCGGAATAGCAGCATATATATGCTCGATAATCTCTTTGGCTTTAAAACTTCTCAAAAAAGGAAATGCAAACGCCATAGCGCTTGGATGCTCGTTGCTTGTTATTATTGCGCTGCAAACGGGTACCGACTATGCGTTCAACACAGTTATCATGCTTATTTTTGGCTTGTGCATATGCGAGCTTGCCGAAGCAAAATAACATGGCACAAAAATACGAATACAACAATTATTATATAAAAGAAAGTGTTTAACATTAAAATGGATATTGGAATAGTAACTTCGCACACATCTTTTAAAAACAACTACGGGGCTGTTTTACAGTGCTACGCATTATGTGAGCAGTTAAAACGCTGGGGAATATCGCCCCATGTTATCAATCACACATATTCAAATTCCAACATGATTATGGGAATGACAACCCGCGAAAGCCATTCCATTGCGGCACGAATTCGATACATTCTGTCGGGAAACACAAGCATAGTGCAAAAAATGCAATACAGGGCAAACCGCAACAACCGCAGAAAGCTGGAAAACAGATTTCTTGATTTCTGCCGCGACTTTATTCCCCTTACCCCTTCTGTAGGTGTTTCCTACGAAGAAATACTGCAAAAGGGTTTTGGGTATGACGGTTATATCACGGGAAGCGATCAGGTATGGAATCCTCTGATTCACGGAAACAAAAACGATCCCTGCTGCTTTTTGCAGTTTGCAGAAAACGGTGCAAAAAAAATAGCTTATGCCCCCAGCTTTGGCATAGCATCAATACCCGAGCACTGCAAAGAAAGCCTTGCGGAATATGTGGGCACCTTTGATGCCGTATCTGTGCGTGAAGTTTCGGGACAAAAAATTCTTTTTGACACCACGGGCAAAGAATTTCCCATCGTTCTGGACCCCACACTTATGGCAGACACAGAGGTTTACAACCCCATAACCTCGCAAATGACCGGGCTTCCAAAACGCTACATACTCTGTTACCGTTTCGGAAAAATGAAATACTTCAACGATGCAGTTAAAAAAATATCCAAAAAGCTTCGTTTACCCGTTGTGGAGCTTCCTCTTTCCATCGAGTCTTACGGAAAAGGCACGCTTAAAAATTATTCCGTAGGCCCTGCGGAATTTATTGGAGCAATAAAGGGTGCGGAACTGGTGCTTACCGATTCGTTCCATTGTACCGTATTTTCCATTCTCAACCACAAGCCCTTTTACACGTTTTTGCGTCAGTCCGAGCAGGATAAAAACAGCATGAACGGACGTATGAAAGATTTGCTTGAAAGCCTCGGCCTTCAGGACAGGCTGCTGGTTTGCGCAGAGGAATTTGAAAAAACAGAAATTTCCCTTTCTGTGGACTTTTCCGATACCGATGCCGTAATTGCAGAAAAGCGAAAAGCATCTCAGGACTATTTGAAAAAAGCGTTGGGAATAGAATAAAATTTCGAGGAATTGTATGACTATAGAAAATCTGAAAAGCTTTGATGCCTTGTGTACGGGCTGTATGGGCTGTATGAACATATGCCCCAAAAATGCAATTAAAGCACAACGCAAAGCCGACGGCTTTGCGTACCCCGTTATAGATAAAGACCTGTGCATTGATTGCGGTCTTTGTGCCGGGGTTTGTCATATGCAAAACAAAAAAGAATATCACCCCTTGCTTAAAGTATACTCTGCCCATGCAAAGGACCCCGATATCCGCAAAAGCGGCTCGTCCGGCGGAGTTTTTCCGTTGCTTGCCCAAAAAACAGTTCAAAACGACGGTGTGGTATACGGCGTGGATTTTTCGCGCAGCAAGCTTGCTTATCATACCTCATCGGATGCCGTGGAATTGTCTGCGCTTTACCGCTCAAAGTACATTCAAAGTGATGTGGGGCTTGTTTACCGTGAAATCGGCGAGAAGCTTTTAGCCTGCAAGCCGGTGCTGTTTTGCGGCACTCCTTGCCAGGTGAGAGGTCTTATTAATTACCTTGACCAAAAACGTATTGACAAAAACACGCTCACCACGGTGGATTTTATGTGTCACGGTGTCCCCTCGCCGGGGTATCTTGAGGATTATATTGCAAGACTGGAAAACAAAAACAGTGCGGCTGTAAAAAACGTGACCTTCCGTGAAAAAGACGAAGGTTGGAGAATACAAAGAACAAACTTTTATTTTGATAACGGCAGCAAATACACTTGCACTTCAAGCGACTTTTGTTACTATTATTTCTTTTTAAACAATTACACCTTGCGCAACTCGTGTTTTGAATGTGAGGAATACTGCAGCCATGTTTCGGATATAACCATTGCCGATTATTGGAATGTTGATAAAAAAATTGATGATGACAAGGGCATTTCCCTTATAATCATTCATACCGAAAAAGGGCAGCAATGCTTTGGTGCTGTTATGGAATGTTGCAACGTAACCGAACTTTTGCCGGAACAGTATAACGAAAAGCAATACAGCCATAAAAAATACAGCATCAAAAACAAGCAAAAGTGGATTGAAGCATACAAAAAAGGCGAAAAATATGTTTCAACCGCATTTTTCAAAAACGAAAAAACCAAAAATGCTGTAAAACGCACAGCAAGGCAGTATCTTGGTATTGCAAAAAAGATAATAAAAACGATCGTACAAAAATAATATGAGGATCTCTATGGAAAAAGAAAGCTCGGCAAAAAAATTTATAAGCAACACCCTTATATTCTTCGTGGGTACAATCCTTTCCAAAATGGTTTCATTTTTGCTGATGCCGTTGTACACCACCAAAGTGGTTGCGGAACAGATGGGTATATTTGATACATCAATAACCCTTGAAACCATGATCTGTTCTTTTTGCTATTTTGAAATATGGTCTGGTGTTCTCAGATTTTTATACAGCAAAGAGGAAAGCGAAAACAAAGGCGGTGTAATACGCACCGGCTGGAAAATATTCGCTGTATCCACCGTTATATTTTCGGTTTTATGCACTGCAATGTGCCATATAATGGATTATGAATACGCATACCTTGTGTTGGGTTACGGAATTGCCAACGCCTTATCCAATCAGCTTACTTTTATTGCCCGCGGACTTGGGTTGAACAAGGCATTTTCCATATCCGGCATTATAAACACATTTGTGCATTTATCCTTGAATGTTTTGCTGTTGACGGTGTTCAATGCCGATTATTCCGCACTTTACATAAGCTATATTGTGGGTGTGCTGGCGCAGGTGCTGTTTTTGGAGATATGTATCAGAAAATCCAAATTGCTTGGAACATCCAAAAACAAAAACCCCGGGCTTTTCAACGAAATGCTCAAATATTCGTTGCCTTTATGCCTTAACACCGTATCATACTGGCTTTTAACCAGCTTTAACAGAATTGTGTATAACCAGGTATACGGAAACCAGGCAAGCGGAATTTTTTCCATCGGAAGTCGCTTTGGCAGCATAATTGCCCTTGCAACCACCTGCTTTACATATGCCTGGCAGGATCTTGCTTTTTCCAATGCAGGCAGCAGCGATGAGGAAAATTCAAAATTATATACAACCGCCTGCAACAAATATCAGCAGTTTTTAACCGCCGCAACAGTTATGCTTTTGCCGGTAATAAACCTGTTCTTCCCCGTGCTGGTAAAGGGTGATTATACCCAAGCGCTTACGCTTGTACCGTCATTCATCGTTGTTGCTGTTATAAGCGGATACACAGCTTTTATCGGCAATGTGTTTTATGCCATGAAAAAAACAACGGTTGTTACCTCCACCACCATAATTGCGGCGCTGTTTAACCTTGCGGTTTGTTACCCTTTAATAAAGCTTTTGGGCGGAAACGGAACCAACATAGCTACAATTCTGGCTTTTGTTGTAAGCATTTCGGTGCGTGCGGCAATTCTTAAGAAGAAAATTAATTTCAGCATCAGAATAAAAAATATACTTATAAGCGCAATCTGGATAATCGCTACGATATTTACATATTATTTCGGAAATATGTTTGTTCAGATAGTCGTTTTGGTTGTAAACGCAATACTGGTTATTTTGCAGTTTAAAAACGATATTATCAAAATTATAAAGCCGGGAGATAATTAAAACCATGAAAAACTTTTTGTTCTTATTGGACGAGTTGCCTCCAACACAATCGGCTAACGGTATATGTGCCGATAAAGTAATTGACGAGCTTCTGGCAGCAGGACACAAAGTTAGTTGCATTTGCTGGGGCGATCAGACAAAAAACGGTATAAGCATTTATAAAATCAAACGCAAAATGTTTGACCGTGCAGTTTTGCGGCTCAGCCGTAAAAACAACCTTCTTTTCAAAGGCTTTCTTTTGCTGTTGAGAGTTTTCAACAGAATTGCCCATGTATTTACGTTGCCGTGGTGGCCTGCAGAATCCTTTGAAACAGCAAACAGATTCTACAAAAAAGCCGTGGAAGTGATTGAAAAAGACGGTATAACAGACGTTATAGCAATTAGCTATCCCGGCGAAACTCTTATTGCTATGACAAAAATCAAGCGAAAGTACAAAAACGGCATCCGTACAATAATGTATCCGCTTGATGTAACCCTTTTTGGCACAAGGCATGGCACCGGGCTTGAAAAAACAATATCAAAGCCTCTTAACAAACGCTTTATGATCAAATGCGGTAAGTTTGCCGATAAAATTCTGGTGCTTGAAAACTCCCGTTGCCATTTTGACAAAACTTATCCGCCGGCTTTTTACGAAAAATTTATAAATGTCGGAATACCGCTGCTGATACCCAAAAAAGCGGTTCAATATGAAAAGCCCGATAACAACGATATTCATATTGCTTTTGCAGGCAATCTGCTTACAAATGTAAGAGATCCTTCCGTGTTTTTCCGTATACTTGACAAGCTTGCAGAAAAAACAGACGGAAAAATATTTTTTGATCTATACGGAAAATGCGATAAAAATATCCAAAACTCAATTAAAACTCAAGCTCACGGCTTTACCTTTGTAGATCACGGTTGGGTTAACGAAGAAGAATTGCACCAGGGACTTTCAAAATGCGATATTCTGGCAAATATCGGAAACAATTCCACCCTTATCCCCAGCAAGCTGTTTGTTTACTTATCCTACGGCAAACCCATAATCCACCAGTGCGTTATAAAGGAAGATGCTTGTCTTTACTACCTTGAACAGTATGATAACTGTTATATTATACGCAGCGGAGATATTTCAACAGATCAGGCGGTTATTGAACTTTCGGAATTTATTGCAAAAAGCAAATCAAAAAACACAGATGTAAACGATCTGTTTGAAAGCTGCACGCCTCATTTCACAGCAAGAATGTTAGAAGAAAACTGATACGGAGGAAATAAAATATGTCTTTGTTTGAAAACAAAACCCTGCTCATCACAGGCGGTACAGGTTCATTCGGCAATGCGGTACTCAACCGTTTTTTGAGAACCGATATAGGAGAAATACGAGTTTTTTCCAGAGATGAAAAAAAGCAGGACGATATGCGTCACGAATTTCAGGCAAAAATGCCTGATGTGGCGGAAAAGATCAAATTCTATATTGGAGATGTAAGAGATCTTGCCTCCGTAAAAAATGCGATGCACGGAGTTGATTACATTTTCCATGCAGCAGCACTTAAGCAGGTTCCTTCCTGCGAGTTTTTCCCCGTGGAAGCTGTAAAGACAAACGTGTTGGGAACAGAAAACGTGCTCACCGCCGCCATTGAAGCGGGGGTTAAAAACGTGGTTTGCCTTTCTACCGACAAAGCCGCATATCCCGTAAACGCCATGGGCACAAGCAAAGCAATGATGGAAAAGGTTATTGTTGCAAAATCAAGAACAGTTTCGCAGGAAAAGACAAAAATCTGCTGCACCCGTTATGGCAACGTTATGTGCTCACGCGGGTCTGTTATTCCGCTGTGGATAGACCAGATAAAATCGGGCAACCCCATAACCATTACCGACGGCACAATGACAAGATTTATTATGAGCCTTGACGAAGCAGTTGACCTTGTTTTATTTGCTTTTGAACACGGTGTAACCGGTGATATTCTTGTGCAAAAAGCCCCTGCATGTACAATCAAAACACAGGCCGAGGCGGTATGCGAGCTCTTTGGCGGTGACAAAAACAAAATTAAGATAATCGGCATAAGACACGGCGAAAAAATGTACGAAACTCTGCTTACCAACGAGGAATGTGCAAATGCCGTTGACATGGGCAACTTCTACCGTGTGCCCTCCGACAAACGCGGACTTAACTACGATAAATACTTTAAAGACGGAGATACCGAAAGAAACACTCTTACCGAATTCAACTCCCACAACACAGAGCTTCTTAACGTTGAACAGGTAAAGCAAAAGCTTCTTACTCTTCAGTATATACGCGACGAGCTTGATGCCATGGGAATAAAGTATTAAGGTGATTTTATGAATATACTCATTACCGGTGCGGCAGGCTTTGTGGGCAAAAACCTTGCAGCCGCACTGCAAAACGTAAAGGACGGCAAAGACAAAACTCATCCGTCGCTTGAAATAGGCGACATTTATCTTTACGACATCGATTCGCCTGCACAGCTTCTTGAGCAAGCTTGCGAAAAAGCGGATTTTGTGTTTAATCTTGCCGGTGTCAACAGACCGCAAAACCCCGAAGAATTCATGCAGGGGAATTTCGGTTTTGCATCAAAATTGCTTGACACACTTAAAAAACACAATAACAAGTGCCCTATAATGCTTTCTTCCTCCATCCAGGCAACCCTTATCGGAAGATATGACAGCGATTACGGAAGAAGTAAAAAAGCAGGCGAAGATCTTTTCTTTGCCTATGCTAAAGAGACAGGGGCAGAAGTGTTTGTTTACCGCTTCCCTAACCTTTTTGGCAAGTGGTGCAGACCAAATTACAACAGTGCGGTGGCTACATTCTGCAACAATATTGCAAACGATCTTGCCATCACCGTAAATGACCCCGCTGTGGAACTTGAACTGCTGTACATCGACGACCTGGTGGATGAAATGTTTATGGCGCTTGAAGGAAAAGCTCACAAGTGCACCTTTGACGGAATAAAAACAGTGCTTACACAAGACGGTAAATTCTGTGCAGCGCCCATAACCCACAGAGTAACACTTGGGGAAATTGTAAAACTCCTTGAAAGTTTCAGGGATGTTCCGCAATCGCTGGTGATGCCCGAAATCCCGTACAACTCCTTTGCCAAAAAACTGTACAGCACCTACCTGAGCTACCTGCCCAAGGAAAAGGTATCCTTCCCCCTGAAGATGAATATTGATGCAAGAGGCTCGTTTACCGAACTTCTTAAAACCGAAAAGTGCGGACAATTTAGTGTAAACATTTCCAAACCCGGCATTACCAAGGGACAGCACTGGCACAATACCAAGTGGGAATTCTTTATTGTTGTAAGCGGTCACGGACTTATTCAGGAACGCAAAATCGGCGGCGACGAGGTGCTGAATTTTGAAGTCAGCGGAGATAAAATAGAAGCCATACACATGCTTCCCGGATATACACACAACATAATAAACCTTTCCGAAACAGAAGATCTGGTTACCGTTATGTGGGCAAACGAATGTTTTGATCCGAACAAACCGGATACCTTCTTTGAGGTAGTGGAATGAGGCTTGTTATACTGGGTGCCGGCGGATACGGTCAAACAGTTGCGGATATTGCATTGCAATCGAAAAAATATGATACAATAGTTTTACTTGACGATAATGCTACAGGTAAAAATATTGTGGGTAAATGTGCGGATTTTGTTGATTATATCGACCAAAACACATGTCTTTACCCTGCTTTCGGCAACAATGATTCAAGAATATCATTTATCGAAAAGCTTGAAGAAAAAGGCGCAAATATTCCAACATTGATTCACAGCACGGCTTATGTAAGCCCGCGTGCAAAAATAGAAAAAGGCAGTGTTGTGCTTCCAAATGCCGTTATCAACACCGATACTGTTGTGGAAAAAGGCTGTATAATAAACTGCGGTGCCATAATAGATCACGGATGCATTATTGAAAAAGGCGTACATGTGTGTCTTGGTGCAATTATCAAAGCAGAAAACAGAATTCCCGCTTTTATGAAGATCGAAGCAGGACAGGTTATAGAAAACAGAACATATAAGCTGAATGGAGATAAGTAAAATGGATATCAAACTCGATTATTCAGACATACAATTTAAAAACGACGGCAGACTCAAGCTTCTTATTATCGTAGGCACAAGACCTGAAATAATAAGACTTGCAGCCGTTATAAACAAGTGCAGAAAGTATTTTGATACCGTTCTTGCACATACCGGTCAAAACTATGACTACAACCTCAACGGTGTGTTTTTTAAGGATTTAAAGCTTGCTGATCCCGAAGTTTACATGGATGCGGTTGGCGATGACCTTGGTGCAACCGTGGGCAACATTATCAACTTTTCATACAAGCTGATGAATCAGATAAAGCCCGATGCTCTTCTTATACTCGGTGACACAAACTCCTGCCTTTCCGCCATTTCTGCAAAAAGGCTCCACATTCCGATATTCCATATGGAAGCAGGAAACAGATGCAAGGACGAATGTCTGCCTGAAGAAACAAACAGAAGAATTGTTGATATTATTTCAGATGTCAATCTTGCATACAGCGAGCACGCAAGAAGATATCTTCACGAATGCGGTCTGCCTAAAGAAAGAACCTATGTTACAGGCTCTCCCATGGCGGAAGTGCTTCATCAAAATCTTGACGATATAAAGGCAAGCAATATTCTTTCACGCCTTGGACTTGAAAAGAAAAAATACATCCTTCTTTCGGCTCACCGTGAGGAAAATATTGATACAGAAAAAAATTTCATATCTCTCTTTACCGCAATTAACAAGATTGCCGAAAAGTATGATATGCCTATTCTTTATTCCTGCCATCCCAGAAGCAAAAAAAGACTTGAACAAAGCGGATTTGTGCTTGACAAACGTGTTATCCAGCACGAGCCCCTTGGGTTCCATGACTACAACCATTTGCAGATGAACGCCTATGCCGTGGTTTCTGACAGCGGAACGCTTCCCGAAGAATCAAGCTTCTTTACGAGCGTGGGAAATCCTTTTCCCGCTGTGTGCATAAGAACTTCAACCGAACGTCCCGAAGCGCTTGACAAAGCATGCTTTATCCTTGCCGGCATTGACGAAAACAGCCTTGTCCAGGCTGTTGAAACCGCCGTTGCCATGACAGAAAACGGTGATCACGGTATTCCCGTTCCCAGCTATGTGGAAGAAAATGTTTCAACAAAGGTTGTAAAAATCATTCAGTCTTATACGGGCGTTGTAAACAAAATGGTCTGGAGAAAGTACTGATTAGGAGTACGTATAACAATGACACGCGAGTTGTTTTTCTCAATAATACAATCTGTATTCACAAAGAATAACATAACCGATGCATATAAAGATCTTATAACAGAAGAAACCTTGCACACCATGGTGAAAGTGGCAAAAAAACACGGCGTTTTGCCCCTGCTTGCTTTGGGCTTGAAGCAAAACGCATTGCTTACTAAAAACGACGCAGTGTTGGAAAAAAGCATTCTTATAGCGGTATACAGATACCAGCAGCTAAACTTCACATTCGAAAATCTGTGCACCATACTTGAATCGGAAAAAATACCGTTTATGCCGCTCAAGGGATCCGTTATTCGCAAATATTATCCCGAACCCTGGATGAGGGAAAGCTGTGATATAGATATACTTGTGCACCGCGAAGATCTTGAAAAAGCTTCAAAGGTGTTGGTTGAGCAATACCAATATACCTATCACGAAAAAGGTTCCCACGATGTGTCGTTTTTTGCACCAAACAAAACACATGTGGAATTGCATTTTGATCTGGTGGAAGATGAATTTGCAAGCAAATCTTCCGAGGTGCTGAAAACTGTCTGGGAAACAGCAACTGTTTGCGAAGGATGCAATTACCGCTACGAAATGCCGGATAAAATGTTCTACTTTTATCATATTGCGCATATGGCAAAGCATTTTGAAACCGGCGGCTGCGGAATAAGACCGCTGATAGATCTGTGGATTCTGGATAATCTGAATAATGCGGATCTTGCGGCACGAAACGAGCTGCTTAAGCAAGGCGGGCTGCTGAAATTTGCAGAAGCAGCACGGCATTTAAGCAAAGTATGGTTTGAAAAAGCAAATAAAAACACGGTTTCTCAATGCATGGAAGATTATATTCTGCAGGGCGGAATTTACGGAAGCAATGAGAACAGAGTTATTTTTCAGCAACAGAAAAAAGGCGGTCGAATTAAGTACGCTCTATCAAAGATATTCATACCGTATGACGTTATTAAATTCCATTATCCCATCCTGCAAAAGCATAAATGGCTAACCCCTTTAATGGAGGTTCGCAGATGGTTTAAA
>JAZSGA010000073.1:0-13592 GCA_045532495.1 Eubacteriales bacterium
AGCTGAAGAAACAGAAGTAGCCGAAGAAACAGAAGCTGTTGAAGAAACAGAAGCTGTTGAAGAAACAGAAGCTGTTGAAGAAACAGAAGCTGTTGAAGAAACAGAAGCTGTTGAAGAAACAGAAGCTGTTGAAGAAACAGAAGTAACTGAAGAAACAGAAGTAGCTGAAGAAACAGAAGTTGCTGAAGAAACAGAAGTTGCTGAAGAAACAGAAGTAGCTGAAGAAACTGAAGTAACTGAAGAAACAGAAGTTGCTGAAGAAGCAGAAGTTGCTGAAGAAGCAGAAACTATTGAAAACATTGTAGCTATCGTTGGATTTGACAGCGTAAGCGGTTCCGTAAGTAAGGATCTGCGCAATTCTGCAATTATCTCTGCGGTTATAGCTGTAATTCTTATGCTCGGATATATCACAATCCGCTTCCAGTTCAGCTCTGCGCTTGCAGCTGTTGTGTGCCTCTGCCACGATGTATTCATGGTTCTTGCGGCATACTCCATTCTCCAGATCCCCGTAAGCTCCAACGTAATTGCCGTTGCTCTTACAATTCTCGGTTATTCCATTAACGCAACAATTATTATCTTTGACCGTGTTCGTGAAAACGTAAGACTTGTAAAGAATGCCACATTTGCCGAAAAGGTAAATATCAGTGTTAACCAGACAGTTATGCGTTCCATTAACACAACTATAACAACTCTGCTCACCATCGGTCTTATCTATATCCTCGGTGTTCAGACAATCAAGGAATTTGCACTTCCTCTGATCGTTGGTATAGTTGCAGGTCTTTACTCTTCTGTTTGCCTTGCAGGTTCTCTGTGGACAATTTTCAAGGGTAAGAACGAAAGAATTAAGTAAAATTCACCCTTCCCGGCGCACAATTACTGTGCGCCGGAACTTTTGCAAATAAAAAATAAAATATTTTATAAAACCTATTGACAAATAAGAAAATGGGTGCTATAATATAATCCTGACCTAAGAAAGTAGGTCGTGCCATGCACGCTAACGGCTTTGCCGCCTACCGAGGAAAGAAAAGTATTTCACTTTAGCCTTATGGCTTGCCGCTTGCGGCTTATATTGTGTTTCTTGTTCTTTTCCGGTTACGCTTTTTGCGGTCCCAAAAAGAACTTTTTTTATTGGAGGTGAAATATTAAAATGCCGAGCGCAAAAATTCTTGAACAAAAGCAACAGCTCGTTGCTGAACTCGCTGAATCTATGAAAAACGCTCAGAGCGGCGTTCTTGTTAACTACTGCGGTATCACCGTTGAAAAAGACACTGCCCTCAGAGCTGAGCTCCGTAAGAACAACGTATCTTACAAGGTTATCAAGAATACCTACATCAGAAAGGCAGCAGAAATCGCAGGTCTCTCCGGTTTCGAATCTGCTCTCGAAGGTATGACAGCTATCGCTGTTTCCGATGACCCCATCGCTCCCGCTAAGGTTCTCAGCAAGTTTGCTGACGATAACGACAGCTTTGAAGTTAAGGCAGGTTTTATTGATGGCCGTGCTATCGATGTAAACGAAATCAAGGCTCTTGCAGCTATCCCTTCCAGAGAAGGCCTTATCGCAAAGTTCCTCGGAAGCATCCAGTCTCCTTTGTACAACTTCGCTTATGCTATTCAGGCGATTGTCGACAAGGAAGGCGGAGCACCCGCAGAAGCTGCAGAATAATTTTTCTGTCACAGCACTCTGCTATAGCGGCATGTTTTGCCGCAACATTAAGTCAGCAAAGCTGACAACATTACATTAAATTTTTAAAATTTTGGAGGTATATCACAATGGCATCTGAAAAGTCCATGCAGATTATTGAAGAACTTAAGTCTCTTACAATCCTTGAACTCGCTGACCTCGTAAAGGCAGTAGAAGAAGAATTCGGCGTATCCGCAGCTCCCGTAGCAGTTGCAGGCGCAGCAGCTCCCGCTGCAGCAGCAGAAGAAGAAAAGACAGAATTTGACGTTGAACTTACATCCGCTGGCGACAGCAAGCTCGGCGTTATCAAGGCTGTTCGTGAAATCACAGGTCTTGGTCTTAAGGAAGCTAAGGATCTCGTTGAAGGCGCTCCTAAGGTTCTTAAGGAAGGCGTTTCCAAGGAAGATGCTGAAGCTATCAAGGCTACTCTTACAGCAGCAGGCGCAACAGTTACTATTAAGTAATTTTTGTACAGTTAAAAACCGTTCCATTCGTGGAACGGTTTTTTGTTTTCTCCGTTTTTCTGTCTTTTTTATATGTATATATGGAAATATTCCATTGAAATGTCCTGTATTATGTGTTAGAATTGAAAAAAACGTAAAAGGAGAAGCTTCATGAAAAAGGTTAGAGTAGGTGTTTTGGGTGCATATCGCGGCACAAGCATGATTAACTATTGTAAGCGTGCCGATAATGCAGAGGTGGTGGCAATTTGTGATAAAAGCCACGAGGCTCTTGAAAGCCAGCGTCAGAACGCAAATGGCACGGACATAGCTTTTTATGATAATTTTGAGGATTTTATAAAGCATGATATGGATGCCGTGGTATTGGCAAATTATGCCAATGAGCACGCACCTTTTGCAATAAAAGCTATGAAATGTGGATTACATGTATTTTCCGAAGTGCTTCCCGTGCAGAATATGAAGGAAGCGGTGGAGCTTGTTGAAACAGTTGAGCAAACCGGAAAAATATATGCCTACGGTGAAAACTATTGCTATATGCCCGCACCGTATGAAATGAAAAAGCTTTATAAAAAAGGCGTTCTTGGCGAATTCGAATATGGCGAGGGAGAATATATTCATAACTGTGAGTCTATATGGCACAGCATAACTTATGGCGAAAAGGACCACTGGCGCAATAATATGTATTCTACATTTTATTGCACCCACTCTCTTGGTCCGATAATTCATATAACGGGTTTACGTCCCGTATCGGTTATCGGTTTTGAGGGCACAAAAAATGAACGCAATCTGCGCATGGGTTCCAAGGGCGGAAGCTTCGGAATAGAAATGGTTACCCTTGAAAACGGAGGCATTGTAAAAAGCATCCACGGCGGTTTGTATAAGAATTCCGTGTGGTATTCTGTATACGGCTCAAAGGGACGTGCGGAATGTGGGCGCGAGGACGCCGGTGATGGGCATATAAGCAAAATATATGTAAATTACGATGAGGAGTCCGGGGCATACAAAACCGCCAAATCTGAGGCTTACAGCCCTTCACACGGCATGGAGGATAAAGTGGCGGGTTTTGGACACGGCGGATCTGATTTTTATTCCATGTATAACTTCATAGAAAAGATCAACGGCAAAAATGATGCAGATATAATTGATGTTTACGAAGCACTGGATATGTTTTTGCCCGGACTGTTTGCGTACTTTTCCATACTTGACGGCGGAAAGTCCAAAACCATCCCCAATCTTCGCAACAAGGATGAACGTGATGCTTACCGTAACCATACGGCATGCTGTGATCCTAAAGTTGCAGGAGATATGCTGCTGCCCACCTGTGTTTTGGGCACCCCGGATATACCCGACAGCGTTTACAACCGAATGAAACAGCTGTGGGACGAAGAATGTAATAACCCCGAAGGGAATTACCGTGCAGTTGCATTTTCCCAGGGTAGCAAACCCAACAAATAAAAACAAAGGAGATGTATACCAAAGGTTGCATCTCCTTTTTGTATTATATTGTAAGCGTTTTAAGATAAAGCTTGTGCTCATCACACACACGGAAGCTTTCTCGGGCTTTTTGTATTGCTTTGTTGTGGCACCACTCGGAAAGCCTGTGGGATTCAAGATATTTTTTTGCTTTGTCGTATTGCAAAGCAAGCGCTGTGGCAAAAAACCATGATATCATCATATTGATGTAGTATTCGTCGGAGCGGATGCTGCAAACCTTTTCCATGGAAGCGTCGCAGTATTCATCACACAGAAAATGCGTCATAAGCATTTTTATGCCGAATCTCACGGTATATGTTTTGTCTGAACACAGCCAGTTGGGGATAATATCCCACAAAAGCTGTTTGTTTTTTCCAAGAACTTTTGGATTCATGCAGTCGCAGGTTGCCCAATTGTTCACATAAGGTAAAAAAGAATCCAGCATACAAATGCACTTGTCAAAGTCTTTCTGCTGTTCTATTATAAACGCATGCAGATTGTTTTCCTCATAATATCGGTGGGGCAGATCTATCAAAAATTCATTGCATAAATCCGCAGAATCCTTTACAAGCTGCTTTGCATACCTGCGAAGAAGCGGTGTTCTTACGCCAAGCACAGTGGTTTTATCCACCGTTGGCATTAGTTTTGAATGAAAATCACGGTATTGTTGGTCTGCCATGGCAAACAAACGGGTTCTGATAGTATTCATATATTTATCGTCAACGCTTTCCTTTAAGGGTACAGCAATTCAATACATCGTACGATTTACAAAAATCCACGGGATTAATGCCACGGTTCATAAATTCTATTAATAGATTTGCACATGCAAGGCTGTCGGATGCGGCATTATGGTGTGAAAGCTCTATGCCAAGATAACTGCAAAGCGTGTCAAGTTTGTGGTTGGGCAGTTCCGGCAGACATTTGCGTGCCATGCGGCAGGTGCATGCGTATTCAAGGCATCTTGGGTGGGGCAAACGGTAATCACGTAGGCATTTTGCCAGCACGCTCATATCAAAGGGCGCGTTGTGTGCAATAAGTATGCCTGTGGAAAAAAGGTCACCTATTTCAGCCCATACCGCACCAAATCCCGGACTTTGGCATACAGTTTCAGGGGTGATGCCTGTGAGCATTATATTAAAAGCATCAAAGTATGTGCCCGGATTTACAGTGTAATAAAAGCTTTCGGATATCCTTCCGTCATCCACAACTGTTATACCTATGGAGCACATGCGTGAGTTTTCGTGGTTTGGCGTTTCAACGTCAAAAGCTACATATCTTTCTGTCATAAATTTTTGTCCTTATTTTCTTTTGATTACCATGCCAATAAGCGAACCGATGGCGTGCAAGCGGTTTCCGTTGAATATAAGCAACATACTCGAAATGAGGTATGCAATTGCAAACACTGCCATAAGCCATACAACGGAAACGTGAATGGGATTCTTTGTAACCTGCAGAAAAAAATACGGACCGTCCCAAACGCCCTTTATATTAAGATAAATGCTTATTATTCCATAAATGTAAGTTGGTATAAGAGCGATGTGGCAGGCGTTCATCGGCAAGCGGGGGTATTTGTCAAACAGCACAAAGGATATCACAGTAAAAAGCGGACAAAGCAGATGTACAAATATCATTTCCCGCCATAAAAAAGCATAGTAGTAACCATTTTCTCCTGCGGCAGGGGCAAGTATGGTAAGGACAACAAAAAAAGTTATTCCTACGCAAACTGCCGCGCTCAGCTTAAGATATTTTACCGCATTGTGAAGAAAATAGTTGTCGGTCAAAAGCTCTTTTGCCGTAAATGCGGCATGTATAATACAAGCGCAGGCGGCAAACACGTTGCTTAAATTTGTGTAGTATATAAATGTGTCATCACCGTAAGTTGTTTTGGTAAGAATAACACCGGCAATTCCGCATATGGCGGCTGCAATATCAAAAATTATTGACCATATGCATTTTGATTTGCTTGTGGCAGGCTTGAAATGTTCGTTCATGTGGGAATCTGCTTTCTGTAGAGTTTTCTTATAAAGAATTATACAAAAAAACTCGTATTTTGTCAATTGAATATAATAAAAAGCGGTATTTTGCTGTTACAAAATACCGCCGTATTTTTATGCTTTACCTTTTGCTCCACCGAATGAAACGCCTGAAAGTATGTTGGTGTCGAAAGAGTAATTAATCTTTTCTTCTTCACGCTCGCGCTTGAGGGCAAGTCTTATAAGCTCATCAAGAAGCTGAGGATATTTTAATCCTGTTGCTTCCCACAGATAAAACGAAAGTGAACCGGGAATGGTGTTTATTTCGTTTATAAAAACCTCATCTGTATCCTTGTCGATTAGAAAATCTACTCTTGAAACACCGGAGCAGCCAAGGGACATGAATGCTCCTATTGCATATTTCTGTATATCGGCTTTCATTTCGGGGGTGATGGGAGCGGGCAGAATTCGTTTTGTATCCGCCATACCGGCGCTTTTTGTTCCGCCTTTGCTTCCGCTTTTTCCTCCGCTCATGTATTTGTCGGCATAGCTTAAAATTTCATCGTGATTGATGGGTTCTTCACATTCCGAAGCCTTTGCTCCGTCTTTATCACCCAATACCGAGCAGTTTATTTCACGCATGTTTACAACGGCGTTTTCCACAAGAACCTTATCGGCAAATTCAAAAGCATATTCAAGGGCATCAATAAGTGCCTGCTTGTCAGATGCCTTGCGTATGCCCACGCTTGAACCAAGGTTTACAGGTTTTACGATAACGGGGTAACGTGTGGAGTTTTCGATTTTTTCAATCACTGATTCTGTTTCAAGTTGATACTGACGTCTGCCAAACACAACGCAATCGATAACAGGAAGCCCTGCCGCCTTCATTATCATCTTTGCGGCATATTTATCCATACCCAAAGCAGAAGAAAGAATGTCGCAGCCTGCATAGGGACATGAGATAGAATGAAGAAATCCGGAAAGAGTGCCGTCTTCCACGTTGGTACCGTGAACAACCGGCAAAGCCACATCAATGCTGTCGATAACATCCTTTACAAAAGCTTTATGCGGGTAGCGAACAATGTTAATCTTTCCGCCGTCATTGATAAGTGTTATACGGGTGCTTTCGGCAAGTAATGCGTTTATATCGCCTGAGAATGACGAAATATCCGAAAGCTTTTCGCCCACATACATTTCACCTTTTTTGCTTATATAAATGGCAATGGGCTGATATTTTTCTGAATCGAGGTTGCGGTATGCCTGAAGTCCGGAAATAACAGATACTTCGTGTTCTACGCTTTTACCGCCGAAAAGTACGCCTACTTTAATTTTGAGTGACATATAATTATCTCCTGTAAATGGTTATTAAAAGTTGTCTGGCAGATCGTTTTCTATAAGTATAACATTGCGCGTGGTGCAGGGAAGTGCTTTTGCGGTGTTTATGGCATCCTCAACCTTATCAAAAACAATAAGCTTTGACATGTCATAGCCGGCTTTTTCGGCACCTTTTTTTATGGGCAGAGTTTGCTTTTCGCCCACAAGGAATATCCTGTCGCAAATGCCTGCCGCATATTCGCCGAGCCACATATTCTGCTGTTCCTGCTGTTCGCCAAGTTCTATCATGCCGGGGGTTATTATTATCTTCTGACCTTCAAAGCCCGAAAGTACATCAAGGGCGGCTTTACACCCGCTGGGATTGGAGTTGAATGAATCGTCGATAATAACAAAGCCCGAGCCTTTTATAATAGAAAGTCGGTGGGGGGCACCTTCTATGCGGCGTGCTCCGAGTATAAGGCTGTCGGTATCCACGCCCAGAGTTTTTGCAACAGCCACACATCCCAGAATGTTGAGTATGCTGTGACGTCCGAGAAGCTTTGCAGAAAGCTCAAAGTTTCCGTCGGGGCTGTGTACATCAAAGCTTGTGCCGTTTTCGGAAAGCTTTTTTTCATCAGCGGTAAAGGTTGAAATATCTGTGTTATCCAGTCCGTAATATACGGCTTTTTTTGTGATGTCTTTTTTTGCAGCTATGTGCTCGTTGTCGGCGTTGAGAAATATTATTCCGTCCTCTGGCAAAGCATCGCACAGCTCAAATTTGGTTTTAACAACATTTTCTATGCTGCCGAAGGTTTCAAGATGGCAGGGACCTATGGATGTGATGATTCCGTATTTGGGTTTAACGATGTCGCATATTTCTTTTATTTCGCCGAGGCTTCGTGCACCCATTTCGCATATGAAAATGTCGTGAGCCGCGGTCAGATTTTCACGAATCACCTTTACAACTCCCATGGTGGTGTTGTAACTGGCGGGTGTCATTAGAACATTGTATTTTTCGGATAAAAGACGTTCAAGAATGTATTTTGTGCCGGTTTTTCCGTAACTTCCTGTAATACCTATTACGGTAAGACGGGGGAGAGATGCGATTTTTTTCTTGGCTTGGTTGATGTAGTGTTTGCGCACGGCATTTTCGGCAGGTCGGTTGAGTATATTTGCAAAAAGCATGAGGTATGATACTGCAATCAAAGCAACCTGGCATACAAAAACACCTGTTATGTACGACAAGACGGCAAGCAAAGCAAAAAGAATAAAACAGGTTACATAAAGCCTTTTTACTCGTGCTGTAAAAACAAGGGGCTTTTTTGCTTTCTGCGGTTTGTTAAGCAGCAGAAAAACAATGTTTGGCACACATGCTACAAGAATTGCAGCCCTGTGGGGAATAAGGCAGATAAGAAACGCTGCAAGGGGCAAAAATGCCTTTGCGGTAAGTGCACCTGCATTGTTTTTTATCCAGTCCTTGTGGAATGTGTATTTGTAAGCATTAAGCTGAAACATGTGTATGCGGTTGGTAAGTGCAAAGGCAAATGCCGCAATGCTTGTTAATATAAATATAAGGCTGAAAATTTCCTTGTACATGGTTCTCCTTTGTTATTTCACGTTTAAAAAAGAGTAAAGAACGTTTCGGGTAAGCACAGGATCGGCAAGGAACGAAAAATGTCCGCCGCCTTTTATGGTAACAAGTCCGCTGTCGGGAATATTCCGCTTCATGGTCTCCGCCTGATACATGGGGGTATCGGTATCGTTTTCGCCCCAGATAAGGAGAGTGGGAGCGGAAATTTTCGGAAGACAGTCCGCAAGGCTTTCGTTTATTACAGAAACCATGCTCTTGCGCATAATGGGAGAAGCGGCGGCATAATCTGCGGAGCCGTTCTTTTTGCGGAGCTTTTCTATATAATCGGGGGAGATGCGGGACATGAGTTTGGTGCCGAATATTTTTTTTGCAATTTTGAATTTTGCGATTTTGATTTTTTGTGATAAGCTTTTTTTGCGTATAAGTCCTGCACTGTCAAACAGAACGATCTTGGGAACGGTAAGCTCTGTTTTTTCAGAAGCCATGAGCTTTATAATGGTTCTTCCACCGTGGGAGTGACCGATAAGTACGGCTTTTGTTATGTTAAGCTTTTTACAGAAAGCACGCACAAACTCCGCATAGTTTTCGGATGTGTAAGGGAAAGAAGGTTCGGAAGAACCGCCAAACCCCGGCATATCCGGCGCCACAACACGGAAATGCGGTGTAAGCATATCGATAATACAGCGGTATGTACTGCCCCTTGCACCCCATCCGTGGAGCAAAAGAACAGTATCGCCATAGCCTTCATCGATGTATTCAATTTCAAGGTTTTCGCCGCAAACTTCTAAAAGCATATAATTATCCTTATCATAAAAAACTATCACATTATAGTATAAGATTTTTTTGGCAAAATGTCAAGGAAAATGAGAAATAATTATATACTCTAGCAAAATGGACTTTAGTGTTTATCCCTTGTAATACCTACATAAACAGTCTTGAAAATCTTTAAAATGGACAAAAATATCGTTGAATATCGTTATATACCCGCCACAATAAAAAGAGAGCCTTGAACTCGTAGGCTCAAAGTTCATCAAAAATATTCAAAAAATCCCTCACACATATTGACATTTATCTATATGTGTAGTATAATAACATCAGATAGAAAAATATCAATGTGAGATGATTAAGATGGATGAAAAGAAAATTGCTGTTGTATTCAAGGCATTTTGTGATGAAAATAGAGTAAGAATACTTGAAATACTGAAAACAGGTGAAAAATGTGCCTGTAAATTATTAGAAGAACTTAATGTTACCCAACCAACACTATCGCACCATATGAAGATACTTTGTGATTCAGGTATTGTAGTAGGAAGAAAAGAAGGAAAATGGACTCATTACTCCATATCTCCTGAAGGTGTTGATTATGCAAAAGATTATCTGAATACTTTATTAGCAAGTAATTCAAATGACAAGTCGTGTTGTAAATAGTAAGAAATGACAACACGACTTACTTTAAAACCAACACATAGATATATTTCTATATTTCTATTTAAGGAGGATTTGCTATGGAAATATTACAAATAGGATGGAACTTTTTTCAGAATGAAATTATAGGTATGAAGTGGCTTAATGTTCTCATAGGCAATTTGTTAAACAGCTTTGGGATAGATACCACAGGGAGAGTTGGTGGTAGTATTCAATTTTTCCTATATGACATAATCAAAATTATGGTTCTGTTAGGTGTTTTGATTTTGATTATATCTTATATTCAAAGTTTCTTTCCACCCGAAAGAACAAAAAAGATACTTGGTAGATTTCGTGGCATAGGTGCAAACTGTATTGCAGCATTACTTGGAACTGTAACCCCATTTTGTTCATGCTCTTCAATACCATTATTTATAGGATTTACAAGTGCAGGATTACCACTTGGAGTAACCTTCTCTTTCCTTATATCATCTCCTATGGTTGATTTAGGCTCATTAGTTTTACTTATGAGTATATTTGGATGGAAAGTAGCTATTATCTATGTAGTGCTTGGACTTGTTGTTGCTGTTGCTGGTGGAACTCTGATAGAGAAAATGCATCTTGAAAATCAGGTTGAAGAATATATAAGGAATGGTAAAAATCTTGATATACCTCAAGATGAACTACATTTCAAAGACCGTATTAAATATGCTTGGGAACAGGTAATTTCAACTGCTAAAAAGGTGTTTCCTTATGTTTTGGTTGGTGTAGGTATTGGTGCTGTCATTCATAATTGGATACCAGAAGAATTTATTGTAAAACTGCTTGGAGATAATAACCCATTTGGAGTTATAATTGCTACTATTGCAGGTGTGCCTATGTATGCTGATATATTTGGAACAATACCTATTGCTGAAGCTTTACTCTCAAAAGGGGCATTACTTGGTGTTGTATTATCATTTATGATGGGTGTAACAACACTTTCTCTGCCCGCAATAATTATGCTACGTAAAGCAGTTAAACCTAAATTGCTTGGTATATTTATTACTGTATGTACGATTGGAATTATCCTTGTAGGATATTTCTTTAATGCAATTCAAAATCTAATAATATAAAATTTGGAGGTATTTATTATGTCATTATTTAATTTTGGAAAAAAGAAAGAAACAAAGAAACCCGCCTGTGCCTGCAATGGTAACTGCTCTACAACAGAAGTATCAGAAATTATAAACGATTGTTGTTCTGAAGCAAAAGGTGGTATCTGCTGTATTAAAGTATTAGGAGCAGGGTGTGCATCTTGTCATACACAATACGAGAACACTAAAGAAGCAGTAAAAAATCTTGGTCTTAACATTGAAGTTGAGTATATTACAGATATGCAAAAGGTTATGGAATATGGTGTTATGAGTATGCCTGCCCTTGTGGTGAATGATAAGGTTGTTTCTATGGGCAAAGTTCTTAAAACAAAAGAAGTTGAAGATTTATTCCATAAGTTAGGATTTTAAGGTGATAAGATGAAAAAGAAAATTGCTTTTATCTGCATACACAACTCTTGCAGAAGTCAGATTGCAGAAGCATTAGGAAAGCACCTTTTAAGCGACAAATTTGACTTCTATTCAGCAGGAACAGAAACCAAACCACAAATAAATCAGGATGCAGTCAGACTTGTAAAACAGATTTATGGTATAGATATGGAGCAGGAACAATATTCAAAAACAATAGATAAAATTCCAACTCCTGATATTGCTATCTCTATGGGCTGTGATGTTGGTTGTCCCTATATCAGTAAAGGATTTGACGATAATTGGGGATTGCAAGACCCAACAGGACAATCTGATGAAGTCTTTGTTGATATTATTAGACAGATTGAAGAAAAAGTCAAAACACTCCCTAATCAAATATCTTAAATTTAAAAGCAGAGGATTGATACCAAAAGTCATCCTCTGTTTTTCTATGGACATAAAAGTAAGTCAAAACCCTATTATCTCAAAATAAAGGTCAACGATAATTTGCAAAAATCAAGAAAACTGTCCACCTACTTTCAACGATATACAGGGGGATTTTGAACAAAAAATCGAGTTTGTGCCCTGTATAGCAGGGTAGAAACTCAAGTCCTCTTATCTAGAGTATATAAAGAAATAATTATTATAAAGCACTAATCTTATTAGGAACTGTGGATGTTTTTATGTTGACAAAAATTATAATATGTGATAACCTATTTGCAGAAAATTGTCAAGAAACGCACCTCTGAAAAGAGGTGCGTTTTCATGCTGTTTACAGCTTTTTATTTAAGGTTGAATTTTTTACGGCATACCTCCGAAAGGTCGGGTTCGCCCCAGCTCTTATTAAGTCCCGTAAATCCAAGATCATGGGGAGTTCTGTAATCGGGCAGGTTATCACGCTCGGTAAGCTCCTCGCGTATTGCCTGCAGGTACTTGAAGCCGTATTTTATGGATGGCGAAACAAAATGGCCTTCGTCCCATTCGTTCCAGTTGTCGATCATGATAAGTTTGCGGCCGATGGAATCTTCGGGCATCTGTTCTGCCAGCTTTTTACAGTCACGCAGAACACCTCTGTAGCCTTCGGGAGAAAGATACCACTTGTTGGGGCCGTAATCAATAACATCCTTCATTGATGTAAGTCTTGGTTCGGGATCCCAGAAGCAGGAAGCTGTGGTGTTAAAGAAGGAAGGATCGGCATCAACACGTTTTTTCTGAATTTCATACTGCTTTGCAATTACTTTTTCGTCGGTATCACATTCCTTACCGTCAAGGAACCAGCAATATGCAAAATTGAAATCGTATCCGCGGGCTTTATAGTCTGCAATTACCTTATCAATGTTTTCTGAATTGGAATCAATATAAGCAATGCCGATATAAAGACCGTCAAATCCGCATTTTTTGCAGTATTCACGTGCGGCATCAAAGGCTTCTTTCTGTTCCTGAGGGGAAGAAAAAGCATTTGCTATCTGGTCTTGGGTATCATAAACGAAAAGAACCGGTTTGTTGTCGATAACAAGATAATTGCCGCGTTTGAAATATGTTTCCATCCAGAAGGGCATAAGGTTGTTTACAAGGTCGTTTTTGTCTGTACCGCCCCAACGTTCCTGCGCTTCGTACATGATGGCAAATTTCATGTATTTCTGATACTTTGCGTTAAAAAGTGCTTCGTGAAGACCGTGGGAACATCTTAATGCATCAACCGTTACGGGTTTGCCCATGTTTTCACGCTTGCGGTACCAGCAATGGATAAAACAGTTTATACCGTGTTCCACAGCCCATTTGATTTCCCAGTCGCACACCTCGGGGTTTTCTTCGTCGTAGTAGCCCATAATGGGGGTGCGCTCGGGGTAATCGTGCAGATCAAGGAAGGCGTTGTGCAGACCTGCAGAACCCTTTTTCCATGCCGCATAATAGTGAGCGGCAACTATGTATTTGGATGATACGGGATTGGGCTCGGGAATGTAATCCGTAAGTTTGATGTTATACATTTTGATCTCCTCCGAATTTTTTGTTGTATGCTGTTAATATAATCGTTTTAAAAGCAAGGTATTTATACCTGCTTGCATGGCATTGCATGCAATGCAACGATTCATTGGTTACATTATATCACCAATGAATCTTTTTTTCAATATATTATTTGCCCAATATGTCGGTTATTTCGCACACATATACCATGTGGTAATCTTTTCCGGG
>JAZSGA010000277.1:0-25529 GCA_045532495.1 Eubacteriales bacterium
AACAATACTGCCTTCAACAAAAATTGTGCCTCCGTCTTTGCCTATTGCGGCAATGGCAGCTTCCGCTGTGGTGTATACTGTTCCCGTGTAGCCGTCAATTACGCCGTCGGTGCTGAGGTATACTTTATCACCGGGCAAAGAATCTTCATAGCTTGCAAAGGTTATATTCTGCACTGATGCGGATGTGGGAATTGTGTAATATCCGATTGTATTTTTTTCAAGAGCTTTTCCGTTCAGCATGGGAATATAGCCTTCGGTATCGGAAATTGCATTGAAGCCGAGAAGCTTGCCGATATTTCCGTCTAAGGATTTTTCAAATACGGGTTTTACATAACCGTTTTTTGCTGTGATATAATAGTCCAAATCGGTAGCTGAAACTTTTACGGTGATGTTGCTGCTTGCTTCGTCATCTTCAACGTGGTTGATGATGAGGAATTTGTTGCCGCGGCTTGTGGGCACATTTCCGTTTGCAACAGTAAGATTTACGGTGTTGCCGCTTTGTGCTATTCTATCGGCATTTACTGTGAGCACAAGGTTGCCCAGTTTGTTGTAATTGTCGTCTACAGATCCTGTGGAGCCGTATTTTACGGTGCGGTTTATATTACCACCGTTGATTTCAAAAAATATATTGCCGTTAACCACGCCGTTTCTGTGGTTGCCCAAAGCCAGAGCATAGCCCGAAGGCAATGTTGCTCCGTTAAAGTTGTAATATACATCGCCGTTTAGTGTGGAGTAACCGGTTGAACCGTTGCGCAGACCTGCGTAAATATTGTGGAATGTGCCTGCGTTGTAGTTGTATATCATATCTCCCGTTGTGGTGAAATGGGATGTGCTTCCACTAAAATAACCGCCCATGGTGCCTACTTCGGCATATTCCACTTTGGTAGAATTAAAATTAATTGTACCTCCGTTTGCCGCTTTGTATGCACCTATGTACATGCGCAGATCAATATCTTTATCGGCACGGTAGCCGTGTTCGTAAAGACAGCCTGAGCCAAATGTCAGAGTGCCGCCGTTGGGGCATATCCAGTCTTCGGTGGTGCTGCCATCCTGATGCTTTACTGTTATGTTATCAAAAACAATATTTGCCGCTGCCGTTGGAACAAAGGATGATGTGGCGTTTTTGAATTCCACGGTGTTGCCCGTGGCAGAATTGCCGTAGCCGCAAAAGGTTATGGTTTTACCTGCGGCGGCAGAAACATCCGGTGCGGCAGGCAGCAAAACCGTTCCGTCAATATAAATTGTTCCGCCGTCGGAGGAAATGTTTTTAAGGGCATTTTCTACGGTTGTGTAAACTGTGCCTGTGTAGCCGTCAATAACACCGTCGGTGCTCACATAAAGCTCTGCTGATGCGGCATTTGTCGAAAAAACAAATCCGCCAATAAGCAGGCTTGCGGCAAGCAGTATTGAAATTATTTTTTTCATTTGTATGCCTCCCATTGATTTTTTGGAAACAAAATAGTATACTTATATATAATATACCATGTCCGATTTATATTTTCAAGGCGTAATCAGCCATTTTTTAATAGAAATCGGCTACGAAAGGGATTTTTTATGAAGTTTGATAAAAGGTTGCCGCAAAGCATAATTCCCGAACCCTTCGATGGTGGAACTCCTGAGGAACGTGAACGATTTTTAAAATATATTCCATGGAATCTGCGGGTTATAAAGCCGCGCAAATGCATAGAGATAAAAACGCTCATTTATGCCTGCGATAAAATACGTCCGCCATGGTACAGCCCAAAAGGTGATATTCATGATTTTTGGGATTTTTTGCTGATCATAAAGGGCACGGCAGAGGTGGAAGCAGGACAGGATAAATTTATTCTGACAGACGGTATGATGATAGCTCATTCGCCCATGGAATTACATTCTTTAAAGGAGTGTGCCGGTGAGGAGCTGGAATTTATGATAGCGGCGGGGGAATTTGTCGGGGAAGATATGGAATACTTTAAGGAAAATCGAGTGTTCAATCTTTCTCAGGGTGAGCTTTCGGATTTTATGACCGCTGTTTCGGCATTGAATATGTATTACAGCGGCATGGGAGATATAAAGTACCTGCAAAAGGGAATAAACCGTTTTGAAGCATTTATCATTGATATGCTTATTACAGCCGAAGCTAAAAATCATGCGGAAACCGATGTAAGATTTGCCGAAATAATAGAAGCTCTTAATAGAATGGTTGAAGAAAAACTTACACTTTCCCGCCTTTCGCAGGAGTGCGGCATGAGTATAAGCCTTATGAAAAAAATCTTTCAGAGGAACTCTGATTGCGGAATAATGTCATATTTCAGCAAAATAAAAATACGCCGTGCCACAGAGCTTCTGGATCAGGGCTACGGCGTGAGCGATGTGGCAAAGCGGCTTTCCTATTCGGGAACAGAATATTTTTTGTATTGCTTCCGCAGGGAAATGGGTATTACACCAAGACAGTACATAAAAAGAAAAACGGACTGAGTAAGTCCGTTTCTTGTTTTGCATTATTCATACTGCGAATTGTAAAGTGTGCTGTAAAAGCCGCCTTTTGCCATAAGCTGTGAGTGCGATCCCGATTCGGTTATTCTTCCGTCCTGCACCACAAGTATCATGTCGGCATTTTGTATGGTGGAAAGTCGGTGAGCAATAACAAAGCAGGTGCGTCCGTGCATAAGCTCGTTCATGGCTTCCTGAATCTTTATTTCGGTGCGTGAATCCACATTGGATGTGGCTTCATCAAGAATAAGCATTTGCGAGCCGGATATCATTGCACGGGCAATGGTTATAAGCTGTCGCTGACCTTTTGAAATATTTACGCCGTCATCGGTCAGCACCGTGTCATACCCATCGGGAAGGCTTTCGATATAACTGTGAATCCTTGCAGCCTTTGCCGCAGCCACCACTTCTTCAAAGGTGGCGTTTTCTCTGCCGTAGGCAATGTTATCGCGGATGGTGCCTTTAAACAGCCAGGTATCCTGCAGTACCATGGTGTAAGCACGACGGAGCGATTCACGGGTAAGCTGTGTGGAATCTGTGCCGTCCACAAGTATCCTGCCGCTGTTTACATCGTAAAAACGCATAAGCAGATTTATAACCGTGGTTTTTCCCGCACCGGTGGGGCCCACTATGGCAATTGTTTTTCCCGGTTCTGCGGTGAACGAAATGTCTTTGAGAATGGTTTTTTCGGGAGTGTAGCCAAAAACCACATTTTCAAGCTGAACCTTTCCCTTTGCTTTTTCAAGCACCGTTGCATCCTTTGCATCTGCAGGCTCGGGCTCTTCGTCTATAACTCTGAATACTCGCTCTGCGGCGGAAAAAGCCGATTGAAGCTCGGTAAGGATATTTGCAAATTCATTTATGGGACCTGCAAACTTGCGTGAATACTGTACAAATTCCGCAATGCCTCCCAGCGTGATAAAGAACAGAGTGCCCTCTTTTACCAGCTCATTTTTTGAAAGCATATACAGTATGCCGCCAAGTATCATTATAAGCGAAATGGAAAAATTGTTGATAAAGTTTACCGATGGGCCCATTATGGCACCGTGATAATCCGCCTTGTAGTATGCATCCATGGCATCGGTGTTGCGGCGGTTGAATCTTTCGCCTATTTTTTCTTCACGGGCGTAGGCTTGTATTGAACGGCACCCCGTGAGCATTTCTTCGGCATATCCGTTAAGCTCGCCAAGTTTTTTGGAACGTGCCGAAAACAGCGGACGCACCACCTTTGCACGGTAACGGGTGAAAAGTATGGAAGCGGGTACAGTTATGGCAAAAACCGCAATAAGCGGCTTTGATATGTTCCACATAAAAGCAAGAGATCCTATAACGGTGTAAAGGCTTGTCATTATCTGCACAAGATCGTGGGAAAGGGTGCTGTTTATGGTGTCTATATCATAAGAAATATGGCTTATGATATCTCCCGTTTGGTGGGTATCAAAGTAACCCACAGGCAGATATGTCAGCTTTTCAAAAACCTGCTTTCGCATGGTATAAACTATGCGCTGACTCATGTTTATCATTATAACCGACAGTATATATGAAAGCAGAGCGGATACAACATAGCATATAAGCATGCTTACAACGCTGGTGTTAACTATGCCAAAATCAATGTTATCTGCTGCAATGGCATCAATGGCATCTCCGGAAAATTTAGGTCCCATAAGTGCAAGCTGATTGGACAGCAGTGTAAACACAACTGCAGGTATAAAAAGGTACCAATGCTTCATAACATAGCCGCACAGACGTATAAAAATACTTTTTGCTGTTTTGCGGTTGGTTTGGTTTTTGCGGTCAGTCAACAATGGCACCTCCCATCTGAGAATCGCTTATTTCACGGTATTCGGCACAGCTTTCAAGCAGCTGTTCGTGAGTTCCCATGCCAATTATTTTTCCCTCGTCAAGAACAATAACCGTATCACAGTTTTTAACGGAGCTTACACGTTGAGCCACGGTTATAACCGTGGTGTTTTTCATATCGGTGGCAAGGGAAGCACGCAACGCCGCATCGGTTTTGTAGTCAAGTGCCGATGAGCTGTCGTCAAGTATGAGTATTTCGGGCTTTGCCGCCAGCGCGCGGGAAATGAGAATACGCTGTTTTTGCCCGCCCGAAATGTTGGCACCGTGCTGGGCGAGCATATAGTCAAATCCGCCGTCAAGGTTGGAAATAAAATCATAAATATGGGCGGTTTGTGTGGCCTGTTTTAAGGCTTCAGCTGAAATATCTCTGCCAAAGCTTATGTTTTCGCCTATCGTATCGGCATACAAAAAGTCGTGCTGCAAGGCAGAACCAAACATGGAATATAGCTTGTCCTTGGGAATTGTGCGTATGTTTTTTCCGTCAATGTATATGTTGCCCTCTGTGGTATCATAAAAACGCAGCAGCAGTTTTATCAGAGTGGTTTTGCCTGAACCCGTGGCACCAATTATGCCAAGAGAACCGCCCCGCGCCAACCCAAAGTTTATTTTTTCCAGATTGTTTTTTCTGCCGTTGTACGAAAAGCTTACGTTTTCAAACAGAACGTGCGGCACATTTGCATTGGTTTTTGACGGATAATCCTTTTCGCTTTCGACTTTTATATCTTCGTCTGTGTTAAGCACCTCTGCGATTCTGTGAGCGGATGCCGAGCATTTTGTGTACATAACAAAAATTCGGGTAACAGACATAAGCGCCATGGATATAAGCGTGAAATACTGCATAAAGGCTATTACGTTTTCGGGATCAGAGCTGCCCTTTGAAACAAAGTATGCTCCCAGTGCAATAACAGCCACACTGCCTATGTTCATAAACAAAGTCATAAGCGGGTTAACGCTACCCATAACAATACCTGCTTTAAGCTCGTCTTTTACAAGATCGCGGTTTACTTTATCATAACGTCTGTGCTCGTAATCCACCTTTGAAAGGGCTTTTATAACTCTTATGCCCTGCGAATCCTCACGCACAACTCTTACCATTCCGTCCACGGAGCTTTGTACTTTTTTATACAGCGGTACGCCTTTGCAGCGCACAAAATATACCGTTACAAATATGGGCGGCAAAAGCGCTATCATAACAAGTGCCAGCTTGTAATCCATAAAAAGTGTTACGGCAATACCGCCAAAAAGCAATATGGGCGCACGTACACCCATGCGCTGGATCATATTTATAAAGCTGTGGACGTTGTAGGTATCGGTGGTTATGCGGGATTCCAGCGACGGAATTGTGAATTTGTCTGTTTGACCGGCCGAAAGACGCAGAGTCTTTATAAAAAGATCACGGCGCATTCTTTCGGCAAAATCCCTTGATACCTTTGCTGCCATGCGGTTTGCGGTTATGTTGCAGACCAGCGCAATAAGCGAAAAGGTTATCATAAGGCAGCCCCACATAACTATGTCACGCACGCTGCTGTCAAGAACATTTTTGAGTATGTGGCTTAAAATAAGCGGCAGCATGAGCTCGGAAAGAGTGGCGACGGTTTTTATGGAAAATCCCACAGCCATACGTTTTATATATCCTTTAAGATAAAGCAATATGGTTTTCATTGTTTATCCTCCGTGGAATATATGATTTCTGCCGCCTTTGCTGCGAGCTTTTGCAGGGTACTTTCAAAGGCACAAAGCTCATCGGGATCAACTGCCTGTAAAAGCAGATTGCGCCATTCCGAACTTATCCCCTGGATTTCGGGATATATTGCCTTAATTTTATCGGTGGGGTAAATAAGCATTTCACGTTTGTCTGTTCCCGGACGGCGCTCTATATAGCCGCCGGATTCCAAAAAAGCAAGGTGCCTTGTTACGTTGCTTTTGTTTACACAAAGCTTTTTTGCAAGTTTATCCTGCGAAAGCCCCGGGTTTTTGCATATAACAAAAATGTAGCTGTGATATATGCCCGGCAGATTGTCGGATGAATTCTGTGTGCGGTATTGACCTCCGCAACGGCATATTATGTTTATATTTCTCATAAAGCTTGACATGATCTGACCTCATACAAAAATAGTTGCAAATGAAACAGTTTCATTTGCAACTATTATATCAGTTAATATTTAGTTTGTCAACAGCAAGGTGCCTTACGGAGCATAATAATATATTTTGCAGCCGGGGTCATCAAGCTGTTTGCTTCCGTCAAGCAGAGAGGATATGTCTTTATCGTAGGTGTAAACGTGGCCGCAGTAGTGCGAAAAATCCTTGTTGTAGGTCTGCACATATGTATTGCCTTCAAATGTAAGATTGCGCTCGCTTTCATTGGATGTCAATCTTATAATACGTCCTGAGCTGCAGAAGAAAATGTTATTTCTGGCATGGAAATACTGAGTTTCTTCGGGTTTGTGTGAAAGTCCGAAGCTGTTATAAAGGGTGGCCTCGCCTTTGCGGGTGGTGCTGCCCCAGCCGTAACCGCCCATACGCAGAATGTTATCCTCAACAAGAACATTCTTTGTTATTTTTCTGTGGGTTTCCACCGAAGCATTGCAACAAGGAGCATTGTAAAACTCTATTGACCAGTGGCAATATTCCACCAGATTGTTTTTGTAGTGAATATCCTTCATCATTGTGTCAACTGCGTTGGAGGATGAATACTGATGGGTGATACCCGTATCGTATATCTGATATATCCAGCAGTTATCAACCACATAGCCGTCCACACTTCCGTACATTTCCACGGCATTTCCGTAACGGGTGGTGTTTGAAAGGATGGATCCGCCTATCCATGCAAATATACAGTTTTTAACGGTAATGTTCTGGGATGAGGTAATGTTTAAAAAGTTTCCGTCAGCATCGTAATATGCTTTTCCGCCTCCGCCGCCGACACCGTGGGAGCCGCCGTAACGGAAATGGAGGTTATCCACGATTATATCCCGTCCTCCTATGCTGAAGAGGTGTCCCTGAGTGGAGATTTCGATGGATGAAAAACGCTTACCGGGGTTGCCGTATTTGCTGTAAAGATAAACTGTTCTGGAAGCGGTGCTGTAGCTGAAGGAAAGGTCTGTATCAAGATCGTTTATTCCCGAGTACAGCTTGCCGTTGTAGGTAATGCCGGGAACACGTTTCAGGCTGGCAAGCTCATCGTACTTTCCGATGGCGGTAACATCGTGATCAAAGGCTATAAATCCCACATCCGAGCTGAGTGTGAGGTTGAGCTTGTAAACATTGGGCACCGATGTTTGTACCCAGTAAGATGCATTGGCATAGTTTCTGGTTGAGCCGTTTATAACGGGCTTTGCACCTTCACCGTAGGCAGAGTAGGTTACACCTGCCTTGCCGCTTATCTTTCCGCGGAACATGTCTCCACGTTCAAACAGCACCACATCTCCGCTTGCAAGAGTTGAGCCGTTCACTTTTGAAATTGTTGCCCATGCGGTTTGCGGAGATTTTCCGTCGTTGCTGTCATTGCCGGAATTTGAAACGTAATACACATTGCCCGTTGCTTTTGTAACATCATAATTTTTGCTGTTAAGGACGTTTTGCTTGTACTGTTGGGTTTTGCTGTTTATTTCGGCAAGAACATCCTGCGGAATCACTTCAATGCCTTCCTGCTCGGCATATGCGGCGATTATTTCCGAACGCATATAATCGCAGTTTTCTGCTGTTTCTTTGCCGCTTTCTATGGCGGCAAAGGTAGTGGATACAACATCGGAACTGTACATTCGGGCATACGCAGTTGTAAGATTTCCCGATCTTGTGTAGTATTTTATATACGGGCGCACGGAATAGCTGCTTGTATATTTGCTTTTATCTATATTTACAACACAAGCGGTATAACTTATATAATCTTCCTCTGTGTTGAACAGATTTTTTGCGGGAACGGTTTTGGATTTGTAGGTTTTTCCATTGTATTCATATTCGGCATCGGCAAAAAGCTCGTTTTTTCCAAGATATAACGAGGGGATAACGACTGTGCCGTAGCCAGTATCCGAACCTGCCGCAAAGCTGTTTTTATCGGAAAAATCCGAAATTGAGGCAAGCAGATCGTTGCTGACTGAGGATACAAATCTAAGGCCCTGGGGATTGCCGTATCCGGGAAATCTTATCTGTACTCCGTTTACGGCAAATTCTTTTCCGGCATGATCCAGGTATACGGGAATGTATTTTGCATATATGCCAAAGCTTGAGCCGACAAAATCTCCGTCTTTTACAAGGGTGGTGTACTGTTCATCTGCATACCAGCCTTCGAAAATGCAGTTGTCTTTTTCGGGCGTAGCGTGGAAATGGATATTTCCGTCGGCATCTATGGAAACAAGGTCTCTATCCGAAAAACCTCCGCACAAATCAATAGCGCAGTTTTCAAGCGCATAATCGCACTTTATATACGTTATGTTAACATCGGCATTTGCGGCAAGGGGGTATCTTCCGCCGTGAGAGATAAAGGATGTGCCGTTGTTATTTACCATGGCAACATGCCCTTTATCGGGGACAATGTCAAAATATCCGCTTACTGATTTTCCGTTTTTGTCTTTTGCATGCATAACTTTGCCGTTTTTGCCGGATTTTATTATATAAACACGGTTTTTGTCAAAAAGCTCGGCAGGCACGGAAATGCTTTGCGTGCAGTTGTTTAAAACTATCTGGAATACGCTTGTATCGGAGTAATTCAATGTCTTTTTGTTGTTTGCGATGCTGTTGAGGGTGCTGTTGCCGTTAAGGGTGAGCAGAATATTTCCGCCAAGGTAACCGCCGGTGTGATTTGCGGCGTAGGAGTCAATACCGATATTGAGGGTTTTTACGCTTGCGCTGTTGAGTGTGACAAAAGCATCTCCGGCAATACCGTGGGTTGAGTCTGTAAGATATCCTCCTCCGAGATATACGGTGCCAAAGGAGGAGTTTTTGCCGAGTGTAAGGTCGGCACGTTCAACCGCACCGGATGAATATGCGCCGAAATGGAACATTTTGCCGTTAGGCACATGCACACTGTCGGCAAAGGTGATTTTGTTGCCTTTGTCGTTGAAGTGGGAAGAATCGCCCATGGATATAGTTACATCTTCAAATATAAGCTCTCCGTTTGCCACAAGACCGCTGCCGTTGGAAAACGTTAATGTTGCACCGCTGTAACCTGCACCGGTTATAAGTATGGGCAGACTGTTGGCGGCAAAATTCCCCGAGCCGCTTACGTTATCGCATATGTGTACAACACCGCCCGTGCCGGAAAGCGCGGATATCGCTTTTTTTAATGTACGGTAAGGTGAGGCTGATGTGCCGGTGGCGCTGTCGTTTCCGCTGGAGCGTACATAAACTTCGTATTTTGCCGCAATGACAGGAAATGTGTACGATACGCTGTATCTGCCATCGGGCTCGGAAACAAGTGTGCACATATTTCCGTTTACCTTGAATGAAGCATCTGAAATATCATTGTACGGTGTAATGTCTATTTTTGCGGTATAGACTTTGCCGACAGCGAATCTGTCTACGGATTCGGAGCCGCAAAACCAGCTTGCTGTTGCATAATAATCCGCTGTTGCAAATTCGGTAACGGACGCACTGTGCCCTGCTATCGGCGCGCTTATGTTGAATTCAACGGTGTCTGCTGCACCGCATAGCAAAAACAGCATGCTCAGAATAAGAATTGATGTACATGCTGCCGTGATTTTTCTGATCATGGGTATACCCCCCTTTTTTATATAAATTCATTATACACTAATAAAAGCTGTTTTTCAATAGCGATATTGTTTGTCATTAACTTTTGTTAATATGGGCATAAAAACACCCCATCGGATTATATTTCCGATGGGGCTTGAAGCAAATGTATTATTCTGTTACAAGAACAAATACAAGGTTGTTATCCTTAAGGTTTTCGATAATGTCCTTTGCGGAGTTGTTGGATGCCACGGCAGATTTGCCCTTAAGTCCGCCAAGACGTCCGCCCTTTGTTTGAACGTAGATGTTGGAATCAAATTCCTCGCAGGAGTTCTTTGTTACGTCTATAAGGTAACCTGCACAGCGGTCGATAACATTGAATTCCGAACGGAGATTGCTGTTTTTAGCCTGAACCGTGGTGAAGGAGTAAAGGCGTGCGGAGCTTTGTCTGTTGGAAACAATTGATCCCCAACCGTAACCGCCGTTACGCATTACATTGTGCTTTGCAATGTAGTTGTTGGTTTCGGGATCTTTGTTCTGCTTGGTTATCCAACATTCAATACCCCAGTGAACGTATTCCATAAGGTTGCCGGAATACTCAATGTTGTTCATGGTGTAATCCACACCCTGATGGGTTACTGCTGTATCGTAAATCTGATACATCCAGTTGTTCTTTACATAGTAGCCGTCGCAGCTTCCATAGATCTGAACAGCGTTACCGAAGGAGCCGGGGATGTTGATGTAGGAGCCCATCTGAGAACCGCCGATCCATGCAAATTCGCAGTTTGTAACAACAAGGTTTTTGCCGTAGGTTACGCCAAGACCGTGTTCGCCTGTGTATCTGATGCTGAGGTTATCAACAGTAACGTCGGTGCCGGAACCAGCGAGAACATTGACTTTAGGACCGATTTCTATGGAGGTGAATCGGCTTCCGGGGTTGCCGTTTGCGCTGTAAAGGTATACTGTGTCATCGGTGGGGAAGAATTCGAGATCTTCGCCGAGGTTGGAATATCCGCTTATATGCTTGCCGTAGAAACGGTTTTTGCCGTAAAGAGCATCGTAATTTCCGTGATCGGAGATTTTGTGGTCGAATACGATAATACCTGCATTTTGCACTTTGTCAACAAGCTCGTAAACGTTGGGAGCATCGGTTTCTTTCCACAAAGAGGGATCGGCATAGTTCTTTGCCGAAGTTGTGATAACAGGCTTTTCGCCTTCGCCGTAGGAGCCGTAAATACAGCCCTGAAGCATGTTTACCTGACCGCGGTATACGCCGCCGCGTTCAAACAGAACAGAGGTACCCTTTTTGGGGAAGCGGAGCTTTGCATTAAGACCGTTAATTGTTTTGAAAGCGGTTTCGGGAGAGCGTCCGTTGTTTTCGTCATTACCGTTCTTTTCGGATACATAGTATGTAAAGCCGGTCATTTTATCTTTGTAAAAATGCTCGGTATTGGGTGTGCCTATAATATCTTTTTTCATTTGTTCGGCAACGGTATCGATACCGGCACGTATGGCGTCGCCGTCAAGACCTGCTGCCTGGGAATGGAGTGCCTTTATGTATTCTTCTGCATTGGAGCCTGTAAGTACATACTGCTTTCTTTCTGTTTTTGCGGTCCATGTGCCGTCAGCGGCTGTTGTTGCGGAAGCAATGATCTGATCCTTGCCCCAGTGGTCAGCTATATCAGAGAACTTGCTGGCACCTGTGCCATTGGGGATACGGCCGATATAACGGTTGATTATGGTAACTGTTTCGGCACGGGTAATGTTGTTGGCAGGGCGGAATGTTCCGTCATCATAGCCTGCAATGATACCTGCGGAAACAGCGTACATTACTGCATCGTAGAATCTGTCCTTGGAGGAAATGTCGGAAATGTTGGAAAGCTTTATGCTGGTGCGGTTTTTATCGGCAATGGCATAGATTATTTCCACAAATTCCGAACGGGTAATTTTGGTTTCGGGGGCAAAGGTGTCGCCGAATATTTCAAGTGCACCAAGGCTCTGAAGTGTTGCAACGTAAGGACGGTACCACGCATCTGCGGCAACATCTGCAAAGGTACATTCGCCCATAACTGCATTTGTGGGGTTTACGATGGAAGCGATTATTTTTGCGGCTTCGGCACGGGTAACGTTGTTCTGGGGTAAAAATGTGCCATCGGGATAACCGCTTATATATGCACTGGTGTAGCCTGTGAAGTTAAATACATAGTTGAATACAGGGATAAAGGAAATATCCTTGCCTGCACGCATCTGCATTTTTGCTCCGGCTTTGTAGTTTTTGCCGTCAAATGTGCAGTTCCATGCAAGAAATTCCATATTTGCGGGAACAGCACCTGTGTACTGGGGAATTGTAAAATATTCAAGATCTTTTGTATCCACTGTTGCCAGTGCCTTTTCGGGGGAAGCAGCATCTGCTTCGGAGGCAAAGAATCTTGCTTTTCTGTCAGAAATCACTTTGCCCACTGCGGGATCCCAGCTTTGAACGGAAACGTTGGAAACGTAAAGCACATCGTTTGCGCCCATATCAATGCCGGAGGCAAGGGGGTAAAGCTTTATCTGGTGGAGGAAATATTCGATGTCTGTGCCAAGAGAAGCGATTGTATCTGCTGCGGTTTCCTTAAGGGGGAATACAAGTTTATCCCACTTGTTGGCAACCATGCCATTGCGGGAGAGAACAGAAACTCCAAAACTTTCGGCTTCGGATTCGGAGCATACCTTAACCTGTGTCCAGCGCATTTTTGCATCCTTGAGCGCAGGAGCGGCATCTTCGGATTTGTAGTAGTAATCAACTACAATGTAATTTGCGGTTGCAAGGGGAATACGCTCGCCGTTGGAATCAAGAAGCTCGCCCCAACGGTAGTAGCAAAAGTTCTTTTCGGTTTCTTCTGCTGCGGTGCGCTTAAGCACGTGGGAGGATTTGCCTTCAAAAACGTCCATGGATTTGGCATAGCCGTTAAAGCCGCCTTCAAAAGCGGAAATGCTGTTGGCAGGAACAAGCTGTTCGCTGTACATAAGCGGTTCGCCTTCGGCATTTACTGCGGCTGCGCAGGGGAATGCAAGGCAAAGCGCCATCAGGAGTGAAACGAGTTTTTTCATGTTTTTTTACCTTTCTTGCAATTTTGATAAAAACATCAAACTTTCACAGTTTAATATGTACATTATAACATATAATTGCACAGAATAAAAGGAGTTTGACAATTATTTTTGTAAACAAATATTAAAACAGCTTCCCCAAACGCAAGTTGAGGAAAGCTGTTTTAAGCAGATTAATTATGCTTCGTAGTTGATGCTGTCGATAACCAGATTGTTATCGGCAAATTTCTTTTCAAAAGCCGCAACCTGTTCATCTGTTGCGTTGCCGCGCCAGCACATCTGCTGACCTGCGGGACGGATAATTGTATTGCCGTAAACCTTGTAATCGGCAGGAACATCGTTTATACCGCCGGATTTGAAGAGAGTACAGCTTTTTGCAAATGCAAAGAAGTTGCCGCGAACTGTTATATCGCACAGCGGGCATTCAAGTCCGTAAATGAGCAGGTGAGCGGAAACATCCTTGTTGGGACGTGCCGCGTTACCCCAGCATATACCGGAATTTATGCAGGTGTTGTTTTCGAAATAGCAGTTTACAAAGCCTGTTTCGGGCAGCTTGCCGCTGGACCATATTTCAAAGCACTGAGTGCAGTTCCACATTTCGTTGTTGCGGAAGTACATGTTTTCCCAGTTTACTTTTACTTCGGTGCCCTGCATGGTAATGGCAACATCGTAAATATCGGAGAACTTGCAGCGTTCAACAGTTACATCATGGGAGTTGGACCAACATTCAACACCGTTGCCGTAACGGGTTGTGGGATCGGGGTATCCGGGAAGTCTTGAACCGCCTATTTCGTGAAATTCGCAGTCGGCAACGTATGCGCCGCCGGTAACACCGTTTATACCGTGTCCGCCGGTTCCGTTAAATACAATTCCGCACACTTTAAGGTGTGTTGTAAAGCAAACGCAGTTTATGTTGCAGGCAATGCGGATATCATCGGATATCTCATCGGGTTCCTTTTCGGAATAAACATAAAGCAGGTTTTTATCCATGTCGGTGTAAAAATCCCACTGCTGTGTAAGCAGTGCCATGTCATACTGCTTGCGGTATTTTATAACGCCCGAAACCTTTATAAAGCCTGCGTTGGCGTCTATTTCGTTGTGGTTGCCGTCGAATTTTGAAATATCATTCATATCAAGCATATAAATGTTTTCGCCGGTCTTTTCCCATACTCCCTTGTGGGGGATCTTATACTGGCTTATAACGGGCTTTTTGCCTTCGCCGTAGCTGGTGTATGCGGTGGGTTGCTCTGCGCTGATACCTGCCTTGGGATAAAGTCTTCCGTAGAAGGTATCGCCGCAGCGGAATTTAACTTCATCACCGCCGGCAATGGTTGCGTTTACTTTGGCAATGCTTTTCCACGCTTTTTCGGGAGAAAGACCGTCGTTTTCATCGCAGCCGCAGGCGGATACATAATAAATACTCATTGTAAACCTCCGTTCTGTTTCCGAATTATGGAAACATCAGAAAATGATAAACAGACATTTTGCTGTGTTACAAACATTATAACGGCAAAACAAAGTAATGTCAAGAAACTTTTGTGCAAAATGTTTAAAAATAACATTTTATCATACAAAATGATTCACTGCACATATGGACATAGCGGCGTAAATCTGCATAAACATTGACATTTGCATACTATGATGGTAATATTATTGTAAATAAAAACGAAAGGAGATTAAGTGCATGAAAGATTATGAAAAAGCGCTTGAAATAGCCGAAAAAGTGCATGCCGCAGGCGGCAGGGCATATTTTGTAGGCGGCTTTGTGCGTGACAGAATAATGGGCGTGGAAAGCAAGGATATAGATGTGGAAATACACGGAATAACTACAGATGCGCTGGAAAACATCCTCAGTTCCTCGGGTTCATGCACCAGCATGGGCGAAAGCTACCGCATATACATGCTTAAAGGCTATGATATAGATATCTCCTTTCCCAATGCGGCGGATGGAACGGCGGAGCCGTTTATCGGAACATACAATGCCGCAAAAAGAAGGGACCTTACCGTAAACGCACTTATGCAGGATATTGTCAGCGGTGAGGTGACAGATCATTTTGGCGGAATAAATGATATTGAAAATAAAGTATTGCGCCATGTGGACGATTCCACATTTACCGAAGATCCGTTAAGGGTGCTTAGAGTGGCACAGCTTGCATCCCGATTTGGCTTTGAAGTGGCGCAGAATACGGTGGAGATTTGCAAAAAAACAGGTATTACTGGTGTGGCACGGGAACGAGTGGAGCAGGAGCTTAAAAAGGCTTTGCTTAAATCAGAAAAACCTTCTGTGTTTTTTGAAACTCTCAAAAAAATGAATCAGCTGGGATACTGGTTTGCCGAGCTTGAATCCACCGTAGGAATACCGCAGAATCCTGTTCACCATGCCGAGGGCGATGTGTGGACGCACACAATGATGGTAGTGGATGAAGGGGCAAAGCTTAAGGAAAAGTCATCAGCACCGTTTGGCTTTATGCTGGCATGCGTTGTGCATGATTTCGGCAAATCTTTGTGTACAGAAGAAATAAACGGAGTTATACACGCCTATGGGCACGAAAATGCAGGGCTCACGCCGGCAAAAGAATTTTTGAAACGCTTTACCGACGATGCACATATTATAAAATACGTACTAAATATTGCACAACTGCATATGCGCCCAAATGTTGCTGCACAGGCAGGAGCATCCGTTAAATCCACAAACAAAATGTTTGATATGGCTGTTGATCCCATGGCGCTTATATGCATTGCGCAGGCAGATACCTACGGCAAAATATCGCAATATCCGTGTGCGGATAATACGGGTTTTCTCACAGAACGGCTTAAAGTATACAACGAATACATGTCACGGCCGTATGTTACCGGCAAAGACCTTATTGATGCAGGGCTTGAACCGGGAAAAAAGTTTTCGGAAATACTTGAATATGCCCATAAATTAAGGCTTGCAGGTACGGAAAAGCAGAGTGCGCTAAAGCAGGCGCTTTCGTATGGGCGGAAAATAAAATAGCTGTTTGAAAAGGCAAATCTTTTTAATGCGTTTTTTTGTCTGTATTGACTTAAAAAGCTTTGTGTGGTATAATAGTACGATAAAAAGTGCTGTGCAGTCAAAGTGAAACCCATGAGGCTGCAGCATATTAAAAGTGTTCCGTAAAAAGTGAGACAAATATATGAAAATCAATTCTTACCAGAAAAGAACATGGGCAGAAATTTCTGTCGATAATCTTCAGCATAATTTTAACGTTGTGCGCAAGGCGGCAAACAGCGCCAAAATATGCTGTGTTATAAAAGCAAATGCCTACGGTCACGGTGTGGAACAGATAGCATCGCTTTATCAGGAGCTCGGTGCCGATTATCTTGCCGTTTCAAACGTAGAAGAAGCCATTCAGCTAAGGGAATGTGGCATACACCTCCCCGTGCTTATTTTGGGTTACAGCAACCCTAAATGTGCGGGAATATTATCTGCAAACAACTTTACCCAGTGCGTTTTTTCAAGGGAATACGCAGAATTGCTTTCGGAAAATGCGGTAAATAACAATGTTTCCGTAAAAGTACATATAAAAATCGATACAGGCATGGGACGCCTTGGTTTCAACGGCATGGAATGTGCCGCCGATCCTTCCAAACTGCAGGATATTGAAAGCGTATACAGCCTTCCCGGACTTATACCCGAAGGAATATTTACCCATTTTGCATCCGCCGATGACGGCTCCGACGGCAGGGAATACACAAAAAAACAATTTGGCTTATTCCGCAATGTGCTGGATTATCTTAAAAGCAAGGGCATAGATGTGGGAATCCGCCATTGTGCCAACAGCGCCGCGGTTTTTGATTACCCCGAAATGCATCTGGATATGGTAAGAGCGGGCGTTGTGCTTTACGGTTTTTTGCCTTCCGAAAAAATCATCTGCGACTGCGAACTGAAGCCTGTTTTGCGTCTTGTTACAATTGTCGATTATATCAAAGAAGTGAAAAAAGGTGAAAGCATAAGCTACGGCAGAGAATTTACCGCAGATAAAACCATGAAAATAGCAACGCTGCCCATAGGCTATGCTGACGGTTTGTGGAGATCGAATTTTAAAAACGGCGCAGTTGTGGAAATAAACGGCAAGTACGCCCCTATTGTGGGACGTATCTGCATGGATCAGTGTATGGTGGATGTGAGTAATATCCCCGATGTGAAAATCGGTTCGGGTGTTACTGTTTACGGCACCTCCGATGCCATATCTGTCAACACAATAGCAAAGAATAACGGAACCATAAACTATGAAATCCTTTGTGCCATCGGTGAACGTGTGCCGAGAGTGTACATAAAAAACGGAGCTATTGTAGGTATTCAGGATAACATAGTAAAAGATATTAATAAATATCAGTAATTTTTTTGCAACGGTGCTCAATACACCGCATATAAAATCAAAAGGAGCTGTAAAAACAGCTCCTTTATTGTTTATCAGCCGAACATAACGGAATTTATAATACTTTCAAGATATTCCTGACTTCCGCTGCCGGGCAATTTTGCAGATCCTGCTTTTTCGGCATATGCGGAAAGCTCTTCAAGAGTGGTGTTTTTGTCAAGCACTTTGCGGCCAAGCTCGGTTCTGAAGCTGCTGTACTTTTCTTTGACAAAATTATCAAGTCTGCCGTCTTCTATTATCTTTGCGGCATTTATAAGACCAAGTGCAAAGGTATCCATGCCAAGAATAAATGCGTGGAACATGTCCTCGTGGGTATAGCTTGCTCTGCGGTTTTTGGAATCAAAATTAAATCCGCCGGTAAGTCCGCCTGCCTTCAGCACTTCATACATGCACATGGTTGCGCTGTAAACATCCGACGGAAATTCGTCGGTATCCCATCCCAACAGCATATCGCCCTGATTTGCATCGATTGAGCCCAGCATGCCGTTGATGGCGGAAATGCGCAGCTCGTGCTGGAAGGTGTGACCTGCAAGGGTGGCGTGATTGGCTTCTATGTTCATTTTGAAATCCTTGTCAAGTCCGTACTGACGCAAAAAGCCAATCGCTGTGGCGGCGTCAAAATCGTATTGGTGCTTCATGGGTTCCTTGGGCTTGGGCTCGATATAAAAATCACCTTCAAAACCGATGGATCTTCCGTAATTAACCGCCATTTGCATAAGATGAGCTATGTTTTCCTGCTCAAATTTAACATCGGTGTTGAGCAGGGTTTCGTAACCCTCGCGTCCGCCCCAGAACACATATCCCTTTCCGCCGAACTTTACGGTAAGGTCAAGGGCCTTTTTTATCTGTGCCGCAGCAAAGCAGTATACTTCGGCGGAGTTGGTGCTTCCTGCACCGTTGACAAATCTGGGATTTGAAAACATGTTTGCCGTACCCCACAGACATTTTATTCTCGTGGAGTTCATTTTTTCAAGTATATAATCGGATATTTCGTCCAGGCGTCTGTTGGTTTCATTTATGTTTTCCGCTTCAGGTATCAGGTCCACATCGTGGAAGCAAAAGTATTCTATTCCCAGCTTTGACATGAATTCAAAACCTGCATCCACTTTTGCTTTTGCGTGTTCCATGGTACCTTTTTCGGAGCCGAAGGATTTATCTGCCGTATCTCTGCCAAACATATCGGTGCCCGATGCGCAAAGATTGTGCCACCATGCCATGGCAAAGGGCAGATGCTCTTTCATGGGTTTACCCAGGATGATTTTATCTGCATCATAAAATTTAAAGGACAGCTTGTTTGTGCTTTTTGGGCCTTCATATGCGATTTTGGGTATATTTTCAAATATTTCGCTCATTTTTCAATTCCTCCATGCTTTTGCAATTAAAATTTTACTGTTAAGGTTTCGCCTTTTTTCACAAATACCTTTTTGAAATCACAAAGATTTTTGTGGGGGATATATTCGTACTTGAGCACGCTGTAATAGGTGTCAAAATTGCCGTTGTTGGTGATCTCTGCGGTGTTTTCGTCTATCCATTTTTCGCAAATAACCGAATAAGTGAGTCCGTAACCGAATTCGTAAACGGGGGTACCCTCAAAAAACTTGTAGGTTCTGTTTTTCATGGAATAATCCTCAAAAGGAGGCAGATCGTTTACGGATTCGTAGAAGGTAACGGGGAGTCTGCCGCACGGAGAAACCTTTCCGAATATAACATCGGCAAGGGCAAGGCCTCCCATGGCGCCGGGGTAGAATAACTGAATAACGGCATCACAGTCGCTTTTTGGTGCTTTAAGATTTATACAGCTTCCGCTTACGTTTACATACACCACCGGCTTGCCAAGGGAAACTACCGCATCATACAGAGCCTTTTGGCAGTCGGGAATTTCAAGCGTGATCTTGTCGCCGCTGGCATCGGTGTTGTAATAATCTCCTTGTTCACCTTCCATGGTGGGGTCGATGCCCATGCACATTATAACCACATCCGCATGTTTTGCGGCAATTATCGCTTCTTTTACACTTGTGCATTTACGGTGGATGTTGCTGTTGGCATTATCGTGAACAGCACAGCCCTTTGCGTAAATAACGTTTGAATAAGTGCGCAGTCCGCGAAGAAGGGTGTAGTAATCGGTCGGTGTACCGTTGTAATTGCCCAGCAATACTTCTTTTGAATCGGCATTAGGACCGATGACCGCTATTTTTTTATCGGCACTTAAGGGCAATATACCGTTGTTTTTAAGAAGAACAATGCTTTCCTGCGCCATTTTGCGGTTGAGCTCTTTGTGTTTTTCGCAATCTATCACTTCAAAAGGAATACTGTTGTATTCGCAATCATCGTCAAACATGCCGAGCCTGAATCTTGCTTCAAACAGCTTTTCAACAGCATTTGTTATGGTTTCTTCGGTTATAAGTCCCTCAACAACGGCGGTTTTGAGCCATTGGTAAGCCGATCCGCAGTTAAGCTCGCAGCCCGAATTTACGGCAAGGGCTGCGCTTTGTGCGGCATTTTCCGTTATTCCGTGGTGGTTGTTTATATCACATATGGCACCGCAATCGGAAACCACATATCCATTAAATCCGAATTCATCACGCAGTATATCCCGGAGCAGTGTTTTACTTGCACAGCATGCCTCGCCGTTGGTGCGGTTATATGCGCCCATAACGGCAGAAGGATCAGCGTTTTCTATGCAATACTTAAATGCCCACAGGTAGGTTTCGTAAAGATCTTTTTTATCCACCACGGCATTAAATGAGTGACGCAGCGATTCGGGGCCGCTGTGTACGGCATAATGCTTTATTGTGGCATCAAGCTTGCGGTATTTTCCGTTGCCCTGAAGTCCTTTTATAAATGCAGTGCCCATTTTACCAGTAAGCAGGGGATCTTCGCCGTAGGTTTCGTGGCCTCTGCCCCAACGGGGATCGCGGAATATGTTTATGTTGGGCGACCAGTATGTCAGTCCCTGATAGATATCTGTTTCACCAAACTGTTTGTATTCGTTGTACTGGGCACGGGCTTCGTCGGAAATGGCGGTTGCCACATCGTAAAGAAGATTATCGTCAAAACTTGCCGCCATACCTATTGCCTGCGGAAAAACCGTGGCAGTGCCTGCACGGGCAACACCGTGAAGACATTCGTTCCACCAGTTGTATGCAGGAACACCCAGCCTTTCTATGGCGGGAGCATCGTATTTCATCTGAGCAATTTTTTCGGCAAGTGTCATTTTGGAAACAAGTTCCTTTGCTCTTTCCTTGAATGTCATATTATTATCTCCTCAAAGCAATTTATAAAGCTCGCGCACGGCAGGGTATATTTTTTTGAATTTTTCATATTTGGCGCGGTATTTTTCGGAAAGCTCTTTATCGGGATACACCGTATCAATAATTGAAACCTTTGATGCCTTTTCAACGGTAAGGCTGCTGTTGTCGGCAACTGCCGCAAGTACAGCGGCGCCCAAGCCCGGGCCTTCCTGTGATTGCGGCACATTCAGCTTTATATCAAGCACGTTTGCCATAATTTTAAGCCACAGCGCAGATTTTGCTCCGCCGCCGCATACGGTGCTTTGAGCAATGTCAATTCCAAGTCCCTTTGCTATTTCAAGGTTGTCCTTTATGGCAAAAGCCACACCCTCAAGCACGGCAAGAAGCATATCTTTTGCAGCGGTATCGGGACGCAGACCGATAAACATTCCCGTGGCATGGGTATCGTTTATCGGGCTTCGCTCGCCCATGAGGTAGGGCAAAAAATAAACATTGTTTTTTCCAAGCATATCGTCGGTTATTTCCTTGTGCACGGTGGCGTAATCGTTTTTTTGCAGCACGTTGTCGCAAAACCACTTATTGCAGGATGCGGCAGAAAGGATACATCCCATAAGGTGATAACCGCCGTCGGCATGGCAGAAAGAATGGAGAGCGTTGTTGCTGTCAACTCCGAATTTGTCGCCGGTTATAAAAACTGTGCCCGAAGTGCCAAGCGAAATGTTGCATTTCCCTCCGCCTGAAATTGCCATACCTATTGCCGCGGCGGCATTATCGCCTGCACCTGCGGCAACCTTTACCGATGACGGAATTCCGAATTTTTGCGCCACTTGCGGCAAAACATTGCCTATGCATTGATAACTTTCAAAAAGCTTTGGAAGCTGATTTTTATGAATGTCGCATATTTCAATCATTTTTTCTGACCAGCACTTGTTTTTTACATCAAGCAGCAGCATGCCGGAGGCATCGGAATAATCGGTGGCGTGCACACCCGTAAGCTTGTAATTTATATAATCCTTGGGCAGCATGATTTTGGATATTTTTTCAAAGTTTTCTTTTTCATTGTTGGCCACCCACAATATTTTTGGGGCGGTAAAGCCTGCAAAAGCAATATTGGCTGTGTTATCAGACAAAACTTTTTTGCCGATAACGTTGTTCAGATAATCTGTTTCGGCATGTGTTCTGCCATCGTTCCACAAAATTGCAGGTCGTATAATATTATCGTCACCGTCAAGAATAACAAGACCATGCATCTGCCCTGCAACTGCGATTCCGCAAACCAGTGATTTATCGGTATCTTCAAGTAGCTCGATAATTCCAGATTCAAAAGCCGTCCACCAGTCCTGCGGATTTTGCTCGCTCCATCCGGGAGCAGGATAATAAACCTTGTATTCACGGGTGACTGTTTTTAAAATGCGGTTGTTGTTATCAGTAAGCAAAAGTTTTAGTGCGGAAGTGCCAAGGTCTGCACCGATAAAGTATTTCATACCATATACGCCTCCATGCCATGTTATTAATAGTATATAGGACTTTACTTGACTTTTCATGCAAAATACTATATAATATATAGACAAAATTTGTCATAAGGAGTATTGCTGTGTTTTACGAGTTTCAGCATTTCGGCATATCGGAATATGTTAAAAAAGAATATGGCAAGGATTTTGTTTTTCCGTCGCATTTGCACCACGCATTTGAATTTATAACCGTAACAGACGGCACCATGGATGTTTTTGTGGACGAAACAAAATACAGCCTGCAAAAAGACGAGTCTTTGCTTATTTTTCCCAATCAGATACATTCTCTTTTGGGCAAGGGCAGCAGCCACATGCTTTGCATTTTTTCGGCGGATCTTGTAAAGGCATATTCCACAAATGTGGCGGATAAATTGCCGCAAAGCAATTTTTTTGTTCCCGATAAGCAGTTGACAGATGCGCTTGATAAGCTGGCAGAAGATGCTTCGCTTGCCGAAAAAAAGGGACTGTTTTATTGTTTGTGCGCTGCCTTTGATAAAAGCGCCGTTTATGTAAGCGGCAAGGGCAAGGACAAAAAACTGATGCACGACATTTTCCGTTTTGTGGAGGATAACTACAATAAGGAATGTTCGCTAAAAAAACTTTCTGCGGAAACGGGATTCAGCTATTCCTACCTTTCCAGATATTTCAAAAAAACAACGGGCATATCCTTTAACAGCTATGTAAACCGATACAGAATAGGCAACGCTTGCTATTTGCTCAAAAATACCGATTGCACCGTGCTGCGCTGTGCACTGGATAGCGGATACGATTCATTGCGCAGCTTCAACAGAAATTTCAAGGAACAGGTTTTGGTTTCGCCCAACGATTACCGTAAAGATTTGAGCAATAAAATATAAAACACGGCACCAAAAACGGTGCCGTGTTTGATTTACAAAGCTTTGAAATTAATACCATCAATATTGCAATCGAATATGACCTTTGTGTTTTTTGGTACACTTATGCTGTAATCCACCGAATCTCCGTTGCGCACAAAAGACGCTTTTATCATGCCCGTGGGAACAGGAAATTCCACGCTCATACTGTCGGGCTTTGATGGGATTTTCGGAGAACACATTACGGTTTGCCAACCGTTTGATGACGGTTTTATACCCATAAGCTCCATTGTGAAAAAGTAAATCGGAGAGCTGCTCCATGGGTGGCACCAGCTGGTATTCCATTTTTGATCTGGTCCCCAAACCTCCATGCAGGTGGTGGCACCGCTTTTAAGCATATTGTACCATGAATGGATGTCTTTGCCCGAAATAAGATCGTAAGCCAGCTCATATTCTCCTATGTTGTAAAGACCTTTTATTACAAAAAAGGCAAAGTATACACCGCAGCAAAGACGTTTTTTCTTTAGCATGTTTACGATAGGAGCATAACCTTTTGGCGGTACAAGTCCGAAAAACAGCGGTAAAGTGTTTCCGTGAAGCCCACAATGGAGCGAAGAATCGGAATCGCGGAAAAGACCTTGTTTTGGGTCGTACAGCACATTTATAATACTTTTTTCAAGCAGCCGGCATTTTTCCGTAAGCTGCCGGGACTTTTGCTTGTTGCCTGCCATGTCATAAAGTAAGGCGGCATTTTTGATGCAACCGTAATAATATATATTCGCAGGGGTGCAAATGCCTTTTTCGGCACTTTCAAAATCATATCCGTCACGCAGCTCCGGAGGCCAGTCCACAAGGATGGCAGGGTTTGGAGCATCTCCTTTTATGGGTTGTGTTATTGCTTCAAGCAAATAATCTTTGTTCTCAAACCTGCTGTAATAGCGGATAATGCCGTCAAGTACAGGCAAGCAGGTTTTTATAAATTCAATATCGCCCGTGTAGCTGTAATAATGCTGTAAAAACAGCGGAAACAGCAACGAGTAATCCGCCAGCGACGAAAGCACATTTGACGGTGCGTGTGACGGTATGCCGGGGCAGAATCCTGCCGAGTTTATGCAGTCGGTTATAAACTTTTTGTATATCCGTATATCGCCGGTAAGAATAAGGTGGGTAAGCCCCGAAACAAGAGCATCGCCCACAAATCCACCCTTCTCACGCGTGGGGCAGTCGAGGTAAGTATCCTGCGTGCCGATCTTGACACCGTGGGCGCAGATATTCCATATATCCTCAAGCATTTTGTCTGAGCACAAAAAGCTTGCCGTATTTTCGGGGAAAGGATAGTTTTTTGCAAGCATCCACACATCATCTGCGGAAAGCGTTGCGGAAACGTTCAGTATTTCCACATAGCGGAACCCCTTGAATTCGTAAAAATCCACAAGATCCTGCCTGCTCGTAAGAGTTACAAATTCACGGTACATGCAGTTGGCGCGCAGTTGGTACATTACATTACCGTTTGCGTCAAGCTCCTCGCCGCAGCGCACCTCTATAATATCGCCCTTGTTTTGCTTTATTGAAAAGCCAAGGGTGCCGCTGTATTCCTTGCCAAAATCAAAGAAATATCCGTTTTCAAGCTTACGGACTTTCAAAGGATGAATTTTTTTGTGTTCTACGGGAGGCGTGGTCTGCGGTATAAGGGTATAGGGCTGTAAGGTTTCTTTGACAAGGGCGTTATGCCAGGCGGAAATGTCGTAATCGGTGCTGTACCAGTTGCTATCCCATTTTAAAAGATTTATATCTTCGGAAAACTGGGTTTCGTAGCCGAAAATATAACGTGCAGTGCGTGCCTGCGATTCCTTGTATTTCCATGAGTTATCGCTTATAACCGTTTCTGCAGTTCCGTCGGTATAGGTTATTTCAAGCTGAGCTATCATGCCGTGCAGGTTGTCTGCGCTGACAAGGGATATGTTGTAAAGCCCCTGATAATAAACATGTACTCCGATGGTGTTGGGGGCATTTTGCTTAATAAGCGAGGTTACGTCAAAACAGTTATAATTGTATGCATAGGTAAATGACTGCGCAGGCCCTTCGCCTACAAAAAAGGAGTTTACATACAGCTTATATATGTCATCACCCGTTATAAACATCAAGGCTTTTTCAATCCCACAAGGCTTTGTGGCAAAGTTCTTGCGGAAAAGAGTGTGTATATTCTGTGTTTCGGTGGCGTATTTGTGTTGACGCGTGTTTTCGTGCAGTGTGCGGAAAGGAAGTGCCGAAAAACGTTCGGTGGTGAGCATTTTTGCTTTCCAATTTACTGTTTTACCCACAACAGCGCGGTATATATAGTTGTCGTAAGGTGTTATCACTTTTCAAGACCTCCCACTTCCCACGAATACATGATATCATGCCTGCATGTTCAGTCACAGTATA
>JAZSGA010000074.1:0-1567 GCA_045532495.1 Eubacteriales bacterium
CGAAAACGACCGCTGGTGTGCGTGGGAATATGTGGCGCAGGATAAATCCCGTGCCGTTATGATTTACGTGGTAACACGCTTCAAGATCAAGGGCAGATACCACATAAAGCTCAAAGGACTTGATCCCGATGCCACATACCGCGAAAAGGAAACCGGCAGGTGCTACCGCGGCGACACTCTTATGTATGCAGGTATTAATCTTGGAAACGATCTGCATGACGGCGATTCGGCGGTTTTGGTTTTTGACAAAATTTAACATATTTTGTTGCCTTTTTAAAAAAGGGATAGACAAAAATGTTTAAATATGTTATAATTCACACAAGGTACAGTTTTGTATCAAATATTAGGAGGTGTCTTTTTATGACAAAAAAGATTCTTGCCGCTTTTCTTGCGGTAATGACAGTTGTTTCCGCATGTGCTTTTACTGCATCGGCGGAGGATGAGAAAAACGTTTACTACGTTGAAACCGGCGCAACCGGCGGTGACGGTTCCGAAGATGAACCCTTTGGCACGCTTGAAGAAGCTTTTGCCGAGATCGGTGACCGGGACGGCACAGTTTACATCATCGGCAAATACAACATGACAGCTTTTGATAAGCTTAAGTGGGGCGGCACCATAACCATCGCAGGTTACGACGAAGACAGCGTTATCACCCTTGATGACGGTAAATCCTCCGTGTTCAAAGGCGATACCATAATAAAGGATATCAAATTTGAAATCGGCAAAAACACCCACTTTAACCCCCAGGGCACAACACTTATCATGGATGCCGGCGAAGGCAGCCACTTTAACAGCTTTATGCATCTTTCTTCCTACGGCTCCGCTGTGGTAGAAGAAGCAAACTTTATACTTGAAAGCGGCAAGGTAAACGTACTTTTCACCGGCGGCTACAACACATCCCTTTCCAACGGCGTTATGGGCGATTCCAACCTCACCATCAACGGCGGCGAAGTTAACACCATCAACATTTCCGCAGATTCATTTTTGGAAACCCAGACAGGTATCGCCATCGGCGGCAACTACAACATCATAATCAACGGCGGTAAGGTTGGCAATATCGGCTACCGCGATAAAACAGTTACCGAGATCATGGGCGCCCTCAACTTTGTATTCAACAACGGCATGCAGCCTCCTGCAAAGTTTGCATATCCCGAAGATACCGTTGGCGGCGGCGTGTTTATCATCAAGTCCGCAAAAGGCGGTATGGTTACACCCGTTAAGGACGAAATCGGCGCATTCGAACTCAAAGCAGATAAGGGCATGATCGCAGAAATCAACGGCGAACAGATTCCCGACGGTATCATCAACCTCGAACCCGGCGAAACAGAAGTAACATGGGTTGAAGGCGAACAGCCCGATGCAGAAGAACCCATCGAAATCAAGCTCACCATCGATTCCAAGGAAATCGTAGTTAACGGAAAAGCTTCGGAACTCGACGTTCCTGCACAGATCGTTGACAGCCGCACACTCGTTCCTCTCCGTGCAATCTTCGAAGCACTTGGCGCTTCCGTTGAATGGAACGGCGAAACCAGCACTGTAACATCCGCAAAGGGTGATACATCTGTTA
>JAZSGA010000089.1:0-2146 GCA_045532495.1 Eubacteriales bacterium
TTCTATTGCTTTAAGAATCATTTCTTCAGGAGTATCCTTGCCGTCACAATACACCGAATGCGTATGAAGATTTTGTTTAAAATCAAATATTCTGTTCATTGTTTGCCTCATTTTTATCAGTTTTTTCGTATCAAAGCGTTACGTTAAAGAATATCGAAAAGTGTCTGAGTGTTCTCAGTAGAATATTCTACTTCCGCGGAAAACATACGTGAAATATCACAAAGCACTTCGAATGACTTGTTGTCGCATAAGTTTAGCAAAGCCGCAACAAGTACAGTACCAGCCACGGCAAAACGCACTTTTGAAGACATGTCACCGTCAAACAGCGCCTCATAGGAATGTCGGAATATGAAATAACAGCACAGCTGCTGAAATTCCATTTCAAACCCACCAAACAAACTATCATCAATACATATTTTGTTGTTTAGATCACCCAACAGTTCTCCCCACGATTCATCAAGGCGTTCAAGGGAAAGATATATATCACGTAACCGTGTGAGCTCAAAATCACGAATGTCTATTTCATATTCGCAGCAAAGTACTGCTAACCTGTCAAAAAATGATATGCTTTGATCAGACAGAACAGCAAAAATGTGATCACGTTGCAGGAAAAACCACGCTTCGTCCTCGTCAATCGCAGCATCTCCATCAAGCGGAACAAGATTAAACCTTGCTTTACTTCCGAGAACGATGCGTGCTGCCTCCTCACAGGAAAGACCTATTCCCATCTCACAAAAATTTTCATACTCATTTACAAATCTGGGATGCATGTGACAAATGTCACAAAGAAGTTCTTCTCCGCAGGCTGTTATAATGTCGCAAAGCCCGTTTGCATTTAAAAACGGGCATCTATCATTTTTATCGAGTATAAAATGCGGTGTGTCTTGGTCATCTATACTTTTACGGATCCTTTCGCCAAGATTCCCATCAAGCTCGATGTATTTTTTATAAGTGTCCTCATCAATATCAATTTCCCAGCCAACACAACAGTTATGAGTACACTTATCAGCTATACAATGAAAAAATTTATAATATTCGGGTACTCTTGTTATCATTTTAACCTTCTATAACAGCACGTGCTACACGTACAGGGTATGATTTTCCGTAAGGATGACCAACAAGTTTTACAGCAAGTGTATCGCCGCACTGCGAAAATTCCATTTCACCCGGCATATCCATCCATTCTATGGATGCGATGCGATCTTTAACACCGCCAAAAGCATATGCACCGCTGTATTTTCCGCCAACGGTTACATTTACATCGCCTATAGATCCGAGGTCGTATACAAACAGGTAAATGTATTTTCCATCGATACTTTTAAGACCGAAATTATTGCCTATGCCCGAAACACCGCAAGGCCTGCCGTTGTATATGGATTCACCGAAAACATCCATCCAACGACCTATAATTCCCAAAAGTTCCTTCTGAAACGGATTAACCCTGCCTTGTGCTTCGGGACCGATGTTAAGAAGATAATTTGCTCCCACCTTGCGGCAATCGCAAAGCGATTTTATAAGCTCACCGGGGGATTTATAGTCAAGATCCTCACTTCCTATACCCCAATGGTTGTTGAGGGTGTGGCACATTTCGGCAGCCACATATTTGCTCATGCCGTCGCGGTTCATGGGAGTGGGTTTTCCCTGCTCAAAAGTAACGGAATCTATTTCCGGATTCCCAATCTCTCCTCTTGCGCCAAGACCTGTATTGTTGATTATCATAGCCTCGGGCTGGTACTTGCGGATAGTTGCATAAAGCTCTGATTCTTTCCAATCAGCATCGGGTTTTGACCAGTTTCCGTCAAACCACAAACCGCCGATTTTGCCGTAATTTGTGCAAAGTATCTCAACACTTTTGCGAAGATATTCAAGGTATGAATCAAAATCATTATTAAAACTGTCAACGTGCCAATCAAGAGTTGTGTGATAGAAGAAAGGCTTTAAACCATGCTTGTTGCAGGCATCAACAAATTCACGGATAAGATCTCGCTTTGCGGCACTGTGAGGCGCATCGTAATCGGAAAGGCCACAGGTATCATAAAGAGAAAAGCCTTCATGGTGGCGTGTTGTGAGAGTTATATATTTACAGCCCGCACGTTTTGCAATAAGAGCGATCTGCTCGGCATCAAAATCTTCCGCTGTAAAGGTT
>JAZSGA010000171.1:0-24790 GCA_045532495.1 Eubacteriales bacterium
TGCCGAAACAGTTGCAGATATCCCGTTTGCAGCCGAAAGCAAGATATTCAAGAGCTGGAAGGATACCAGCGGAAACGCATTGGCTTCTACTGCTGCTGTAACTCCCGGCATGGTTATTGTTCCCGAAACCGCTGATCTCAATGATTACATCTCATTTGCAGGTGTTCAGATCCGTATTGCAAACGGCGAACAGACTCAGGGTCTTAGATTTGTGGCAGATAAGCTTGATACGCTTGATTCTGTAGCCAACATCGAAGAATTTGGTATGGTTGTTATTCCTTCCGCTATGATCGGTGATGACAGAGCTTATACCGAGTATGATCCCGCAGGCGGAAACTGCGAATACAAGATTATCGGTGCAAAACAGCTTTACAGCGGTTCCAAGCATACCTATAACGGTAAGGAATACAACTCTGCTGATGTTGCAGCCGAAAAGATATTCAAGCAGCTTGATAACGGTGTTCGTTATACAACATGTGTAACAGGTATTCTTGAAGAAAACTACGACAGATACTACACTGTTAAGGCTTATGCAAAGTATACCGTTAACGGCAAAACTTATGTGGCTTACACCACGCCTTTCCGCTCCAGCATTTATGAAGTGGCAAAGGCTGCTCAGAAAGATGCTTCCATTTCCGCTTCTGTAAAAGAAGTTGTGGACGGCATCGTTGCAAAAGTTGAAGGCTGATTTAAAGCTTGCAACCAAAGTTAAATAACTAAAGATAGCCCCGAAAGCATGCTTTCGGGGCTGTTTTTATATATAGTATATGTATAAAAAAATCGCCGCATATTTGCGGCGATAGCGTGATTATTCGGTTTTACATATACCTGTAACGCTTTTTCATGGTGATAATAAACATTGCCGTAACAGCTAGTGATAAAATTTCGGCAACCACAACCGACATCCATATGCCGTCGAGCTTAAATACAATGGGAAGCGCAAGCACACATATTATCTGGAAAAGCAATGTACGCAAAAAAGATATGGTGGCGGAAACAACGCCGTTGTTGAGGGCTGTGAAGAAGGAAGAACCGTATATGTTGTAGCCTGCAATGAGGAAAGATGGGGAAGATATTAAAAACGCACGTATTGTCATTTTAAACAGTTCGGGATACTTTCCCACAAATATTGCTGACAAAGGATAGGCAAGCAGAATGGCAAGTATCATCATAGAAACACCGGAAACCGAAAGTATAACCAGGCTTTTTTTAAAAACACCTTTTAGCTCTGCATCGTTCTGCGCTCCAAAATTGTAGCTTATAATGGGCGCTGTTCCAATGGAATAGCCAATAAACACAGCCACAAAAATGAAGTTTACATACATAAGCACTCCGTATGCAGCAACACCGTCCTCGCCCGCAAAAGCTAAAAGCTGATAATTGTATACCATGCTTACAACGGACATGGATATGTTTGTCATAAGCTCGGATGAACCGTTTGTAACTGTTTTTAAAAGCGATTTTGCATCAAATATCGGTTTTGTAAGCTTGAGAAGGCTGTCGTTTTTGCGTGCAAAATATGCAATTGGTGCAATACCTCCCACTGCCTGACTGACTGCTGTTGCGACGGCTGCTCCTATAAGTCCGTAGTTGAAAACACCTACAAAAAGAGCATCAAGCACAATATTTGTCATGCCTGCGGCAATGGTCATGGCAAGCCCCAGTTGAGGTTTTTCTGCTGTTATCATAAAGCTCTGAAAAACGTTCTGCAGCATAAAGAAGGGGAGTGCGGGAAGAATAATTTTTCCGTATAAAACACAGTTTGCAAGTATTTCTCCCTTTGCACCGAGAAATACCGAGATGGGCTTTAGAAAAACAATTCCCGTTAATCCAAGCACAACGCCCGACACGGCTGTTATCAGTATCAGCATTGAGAATAATCCGTGGGCACGCTTTTGTTTTCCTTCGCCAAGAAGTCTGCCTATAAGTGCGCTGCCACCTGCGCCTATCATAAATCCAAAGGTGCCAAGTATCATAAGAAAAGGCATTATAAGATTTATGGCGGTAAAAGGGGTTTTGCCGGCATAATTTGATACGAATAAGCCGTCCACAACACCGTAAATCGATGTAAAAATCATCATTACTATTGATGGTATCGTAAACCGAAAAAGCTTTTTGTATGTAAAGTGGTCTGAAAGTTTTATGTTCATATTTGCTCCTTGTATTTGCACATCCCTATGAGTATATCATAATAAAAATACAAAGTCAATGTTTTTGCATATGGATAAATATTTGTGTTACGCATGTATAAGAATGGTTTTTTCTGGTTTTTTGTCAAAGTAATTATCAAGAGGAAAATCGGATACAATATAATCAACATCGCTTGCATTACATTGAAAATATGTGGAATGGCGTCCCAGCTTTGTGCTGTCACACAGAAAAACCGATTTATTGCTGTTTTTTATCATTTTGTTGCGAAGCGGTACCTCGGACGAATAGCAATCGAAAATGCGTCCGTCGGAAAACAGCGATTGAGCGGAGAAAAATGTGTAATCGGCAAAGAAATTCGAAATGGCACACTCCGCCTGGTCATTTACAAGGGTTGCGCGGTTTTCACGGTGCATGGTGCCTCCCGTGCAGTAGGCTTTTATGTCATAATTCATGAAAAAGAAAAGGCTTTCAATACTGTTTGTGATGACCGTTATGTTTTTGATTTTCACCAGTTCTTGAGCTACAAAAAAGGCGCTGCTGGAGCCGTCGATGAATATTACATCTCCGCTTTTTACAAGCTTTGCCGCACTTTGCGCAATGCTTCTTTTGGCGGCCGCGTTTTCGTGGATACGCATGGAAAACGGTGTTGTTCTTCCTCCTTCTCGCACAAGCTCTACTCCGCCGTATGAACGTTTAACAATACCTCTGGCTTCCATGGCTTTAAGATCACGCCTTATGCTGGATGCTGATACGTTCATTTTTTTGGAGAGATATTCAACGGTTACATAGGAGTATTTGTCGAGATGGGCTATTATTTCTTGTTCACGTTCACTTTTATACATGTTCTTTTTTGCGCAATGTTGCGCATTTCCTCCGTTAATAGTTGGAATTTGTCTAAAAAATCGGAAATATTGACTTTTATTGCTCATTTTATTATAATGTAAATAAGCATATAATTATATAATAAATTAATAATAAACGGAGAATTTTTATGATTTATGACGTTCTTGTAATAGGTGCAGGCGTTTCCGGCACTCTTACTGCCAGAGAGCTTACAAGGTACAATCTTAAAGTTTGCATTGTGGATAAAGGCACCGATGCAGGCAACGCATCAAGCCGTGCGAATTCGGGAATTGTGCATGCAGGATTTGATGCCAAAAACGGCACTTTGAAGGCAAAGCTCAATGTGCGTGGATGCGAAATGATGAAAACTGTGGCATCCGAGCTTGATGTTGAGTACAAAAACACTCCTTCATTGGTTGTTTGCCTTTCCGAAGAAGACAGACCCGGTCTTGTTGCTCTTTACGAGCGTGGCGTTAAAAACGGTGTGCCGGATCTGCGTATAATAGAGCGTGATGAGCTTCGCAAAATTGAGCCCAACGTGTCAGAAGAAGCTGTGGCGGCACTGTTTGCACCTTCTGCAGGAATAATCAGCCCGTATGAGCTGGCGATTGCCGCAGGAGAAAATGCCGTGCAGAACGGTGCGGATTATAAATTCAATTTTGAAGTAAAGGCGATAAATGAAAAAGACGGAATTTATACATTATCCGACGGTAATGAAGAACTGCATGCCCGCTATGTGGTATTTGCCTGCGGAGTGCACAGCGATGTGATGGCGGAGCTTTGCGGCGACCGTGATTTTGACATTCTTCCCCGAAAAGGCGAGTATATGCTGTTTGACAAAAGCGTTGCCGGATGTATAAATAATGTGTTGTTTCCGCTGCCCACAAAAAACGGCAAGGGTATAATTGTAGCCCCCACCGCCGACGGAAATCTTCTTATCGGCCCCAACGCCAATGTGGTTGAAAAGGACGACACTTCTACCACATCCGCAGGACTTGCGGAAATCCACGAAAATGCATGCAAGCTTGTTCCTGCGCTTCCTTCGCTAAAGAGCGTTATAACATCCTTTGCAGGTCAGCGTCCAACTTCCACAACGGGCGATTTTGTTATAAAAAAATCTCAAAAGTATAAAGGTGTGCTGCATCTTGCAGGCATTGAGTCTCCCGGGCTTGCATCGTCACCTGCCATTGCGGAATATGCGGTGCAGCTGCTTTGCGAAATGGGACTTGAGCTTGTTGAAAACAAAAACTTTAATCCCTGCCGTAAAAAAGTTGTCAGAATTCGTGATCTTCCCGATGAAGAAAAACAGAAGTATATTGAAAAGGATCCATCCTACGGGAAGATTATTTGCCGATGTGAAACAGTAACCGAAGGGGAAATAGTGGATGCTATCCGACGTCCCATGGGAGCAACCAGCATTGACGGCGTAAAACGAAGAACCCGTGCGGGAATGGGCAGATGCCAGGGCGGTTTTTGTATGCCCCGTGTGACCGAGATACTTGCCCGTGAGCTTGGAAAAAACCTTGACGAAATTACAAAGTTCGGAAAAGAATCTGTTCTTCTTTTCGGCAAAACAAAGTGAGGCAACAAAGTATGGAAAAGAATATAAAGATTGCTGTAATAGGCGGAGGCCCCGCAGGACTTGCTGCGGCACTGGGTGCTTATGAATCGGGCATAGCTCCCGAAGACATCCTTATTATAGAACGCGATTCCTGCCTTGGCGGAATACTTAATCAATGTATACACGCAGGCTTTGGACTTCATCGTTTTGGCGAGGAGCTTACAGGCCCCGAATATGCCGAAAGATATATAAACCGCGTGGTCGAAGCAGGCATTGGCTTTGTCACCGATGCCATGGTGCTTTCACTTGACGAAAATAAAAACATAACATATATTTCTCCCACAACTGGAATAGTTCATCTTAAGGCGCAGGCGGTAATACTTGCCATGGGATGTCGTGAACGCACCCGAGGTGCACTTAATATTCCCGGCACACGTCCTGCAGGTATTTACTCCGCAGGCACAGCGCAGCGTTTTGTTAATATTGAAGGATACCTGCCCGGCAAAGAGGTTGTTATCCTCGGAAGCGGTGATATAGGTCTTATTATGGCACGCCGTATGACACTTGAGGGTGCCCATGTAAAGACTGTGTGCGAGCTTATGCCTTATTCCAGCGGACTTTCGAGAAACATAGCACAATGCCTTGATGACTTCGGAATACCTCTTAAACTGTCTCATACTGTCGTTGGCATAGGCGGCAAGGACAGGGTAGAGTCAGTTACCATCGCAAAGGTTGATGAAAACCTAAAGCCTATTCCCGGCACTGAAGAAGTTATAGCTTGTGATACCCTTTTGCTTTCTGTGGGCCTTATTCCCGAAAACGAGGTGTCAAAGGGTGCGGATATCGAGTTTGACCGTGTTACAAGCGGTGCTGTGGTGGACAATTTCCGTCAGACAACCAAAAACGGAATTTTTGCATGCGGTAATGTGTTGCATGTACATGACTTGGTGGATTTTGTATCCATGGAAAGTGAACTTGCAGGCAAATCTGCCGCAAAGTATGTAACAGAAGGTCTGCCGCAGACAGAAAAGGGAATAACCGTGCCCGTGGGTGGTGTGCGATATGTGGTTCCTCAGCGCTATATTGCTTCCTCGGTTGACGAAAAAACAGAATTTTTCTTCCGCGTGGGCAAAACCTACCGCAATGTATACTTTGAGGTATATGCTGACGGCAAACAGATAATGCGCAAAAAACTTATAAAAGCAGCACCGGGTGAAATGGAACATATATCGTTTAAATCCGATGCATTGCAAGCTGTTAAGAATTCGCAAAAACTTGAATTTACCATAAATGAGGGGGTGTAAGCTGTGAAAAAGATTTTTACCTGCGTTGTATGCCCCATAGGTTGTGAGCTCACCGTGGAATATGACGAAAACAACATTGTTTCCGATAATGTAAAAGTTAGCGGCAACACATGTCCCAGGGGAGAAAAATATGCCAAAACCGAAATAGTATCTCCCGAACGCACACTTACAAGCACCGTTAAAACCAATTCTGCCGAGCTGCCTATGCTCCCTGTGAAAACAGATGCTCCCATACCAAAGGGAAAAATGTTTGAAGCCATGAAACAGCTTAACAAAATATCTGTTTCTGTTCCCGTAAATGCAGGGGATGTTATAGCTGCAGACTTTATAACAAAGGGTGTTAACCTTGTTTCGTGCAGAACTATTAAAAAATGAGAATTTTTTGCACAATATGATATTTGTTTTTGACTAAAATTCGTTTTGTTAACAACACGTTAAAAAAGTCATGTTATAATCTAATGAGCATAATGTATTATAGGTACTTATGCTCATTTGTTTTTTTGGCAAAAAAGGAGTCGTTTTTATATGAAAGAACTTACAAAAATTTGTAACCTTTATTCCAAACCATATATGACCATTGCCGCAGATTATCTTTCGCGCGAGTGTTTTACATATCCATGGGAAGCTCTTTCCGGCATAAAGGATTATATTATTGAACTTGGCAAAACATTGCCTGCTGATAAATTTGACAATCCGCAGGAAAACGTCTGGATAGCAAAAAGTGCAACCGTGTTTCCTTCGGCATATATCGGTGCGCCTTGCATAATTGATGAAGGAGCAGAAATCAGACATTGCGCTTTTATAAGAGGTTCGGCGATTGTCGGCAAAAACTGTGTTGTGGGAAATTCCACCGAACTTAAAAACGTCATCCTTTTTGATAACGTGCAGGTACCTCACTTTAACTATGTGGGCGATTCCATTCTTGGATACCGTTCGCATATGGGTGCAGGAAGCATTACCTCCAACGTAAAAAGCGACAAATCCCTTGTGGTTGTAAAAGCGTCCTGCAGCAACCGTGATTATGTGGGCGAACCCATTGAAACAGGGCTCAAAAAGTTTGGAGCGATGCTCGGCGATTATGTTGAGGTTGGCTGCAACAGCGTGCTTAACCCCGGTACGGTTATCGGTAAACATGTTAATATTTATCCCACCTCCTGTGTACGCGGTTTTATAAGTGAAAACTGTATATACAAGGATAAGGAAAATATTATAGATAAATTTTAAGAAAGGAGGATTATAAACAATGGGCAGATTATTTGGAACAGATGGCGTTAGAGGAATCGCCAATGAAGGCCTTACATGCGAGCTTGCAATGGAAATCGGCCGTGCTGCCGCAACGGTTCTTAATGCAGGAGGTAACCGCAGAAGAATTCTTTGCGCAATCGGTATGGACACTAGAATTTCGTCCGACATGCTTGCTTCGGCAATTACTGCAGGACTTTGCTCGGTTGGTGCCGATGTTATAAACCTTGGCGTTGTGCCTACACCTGCTGTGGCTTTCCTTGTTGGCAAGTATAAATGTGATATGGGTATTATGATATCCGCATCTCACAACCCTGCTGAATTTAACGGTATTAAAATTTTCAGTGGCGACGGACACAAGCTTCCCGATGCACTTGAAGAAAAAATCGAAGCGCTTGTACTTGATGAAAAATCATCGCTTAAAAGCTCTCCCAGCCGTGATATAGGCAAGGTTACATACAAAGATGCCGCTATAGACGATTACATCAGCCATCTTAAAAGTACTGTTGCATTTTCTCTTGAAGGACTCAACATTGCAGTTGACTGTGCAAACGGTGCATCCAGCAAAACAGCTGAAAAGCTGCTTACAGAGCTTGGTGCAAATGTTCACATGCTGCATGACCATCCCGATGGACTTAACATTAACGAAAACTGCGGTTCAACTCATATGGAATCCCTGCGTGAATATGTTGTAAACAATTCCCTTGATGCAGGTCTTGCATTTGACGGTGATGCCGACAGATTCCTTTGTGTAGACGATGCCGGAATGATTATTGACGGTGACCAGATTATGGCTATTTGTGCAACGGATATGATGGAACGCGGAAAGCTTCCCAGAAAAACCGTTGTAGGTACAATTATGTCCAACCTTGGTTTTATCAGATACTGCGAAGAAAACGGTATTCGCTTTGTTGCCACAAAGGTGGGTGACAGATTCGTTCTTGAAGAGATGCTTCTTGAAGGCTACGGTTTTGGCGGTGAACAGTCGGGACATATTATCTTTATCGACTTTGCTACCACCGGTGACGGTCAGCTTACGGCAATTCAGCTTCTTTCTATTCTCAAGCGTAAAAACGTCAAGCTTTCCGATCTTTCGGGCATTATGGTAAAGTATCCTCAGACCATGATCAACCTTACTGTATCAGCTGAAGGAAAACTTGCATATTATACCGAAGATAAGGTTAAAGAAGCAATTGAAAATGCAAAGAACACTCTTGGCGAAGACGGCAGAATTATCGTTCGTCCTTCCGGTACCGAACCGCTTATACGTGTTATGGTGGAAGGCAAGGATAAAAAGCTTATCGACAAGGTTGCAAAAGATGTTGCAAATGTTATTATGGAAAGACTGGGTAATAAATAATACTCACTTTTCAGCGCCAGACCTTTTTGTTTATTAAAAAAGGTGACGAGGTTGGAAATTATCGAAGTTTTCGGCGGATGTTTCCACGGTGTATACCCATCGTAATGTCGGCAACAAAATTGAATATCATACAAAAAACCGACAAAGGTATCGGTCTTTCCGCTATAATTACAACTATTTATTTTGAAAGGTGTTTATTATATGTGCGGAATAATCGGCTATACAGGTTATGAAAACTCTGTTCCCAAGATAATCGAAGGCTTAAAAGCGCTTGAGTACAGAGGTTATGATTCGGCAGGAATTGCCGTTTTTGAGGATAAAAGTATTACAGTTGTAAAGGCAAAGGGCAGAATAACCAACGTTGAAGAAAAGATCAACAGCGAACATCCCGGCCTTTCCTCCTTCTGCGGTATCGGTCATACCCGTTGGGCAACCCACGGTGAACCTTCCGACCGTAATTCTCATCCTCACGGAACAGAAAAGCTTATGCTGGTTCACAACGGCATAATCGAAAACTATATTCAGCTTAAAAAAGAGCTTGAGGGCATAGGTTACAGCTTTGTTTCAGAAACTGATACAGAAATTGCGGCAAAGCTTGTGGATTATTGCTACTCATCCTCCAATGATCCTTTCACAGCAATAAAGCTTGCTCTTGAAAAGCTTCAGGGTTCCTATGCACTTGGAATCATGTTCAAGGAGCATCCCGGTAAGATTTTCTCGGCAAGAAAAGACAGCCCCCTTATCATTGCAGTATCTGAAAAAGGCAATTATATTGCATCAGATATCCCTGCTGTTTTGAAGTATACAAACCGTTATTATCAGCTTGAACAAGGCGAGATTGCGGTTGTTGAAAACGATAAGGTGACGGTTTACGATCTAAATAAAAAGGTCGTGGACAAAAAGCTTCTTACCGCTGATTGGGATATTGATGCCGCAGAAAAAGGCGGCTACGATCATTTTATGATTAAGGAGATCAACGAAGAACCCGAGGCAATTGTTAAAACCATTCGTCCCAGAATAAAAAACGGATTGCCGGATCTTGGTGTTGAGGCTCTTACCGATGAAAGACTTTCATCTTTCAAGCGCATAAGCATTGTGGCATGTGGTACAGCCATGCATGCAGGTCTTGTGGGACGCACGGCGATAGAACGTCTTGCACGCATACCTGTTAAGGTGGAAATTGCATCGGAATTCAGATACAAAAATCCTATTCTTGATAAAGACGATCTTGTTATCATCATTTCACAGTCGGGCGAAACCGCAGATACCCTTGCGGCACTCAGACTTTCAAAGGAAATGGGTGCATACACACTTGCCATTGTAAATGTGGCAGGCTCGTCTATAGCCCGTGAGGCAGACAGCACTCTTTATACCTGGGCAGGCCCCGAAATTGCCGTTGCCAGCACCAAGGCTTATACCGTTCAGATCTCCCTTATGTATGTGCTTGCGGTAAAGCTTGCGCTTTGCGTCGGAAAAATATCCGAAAGCGAAGCAAAGGATTACCTTTTTGAACTTCTTGAAAAGGCTCCCGAATCCGTAAAGCAGGCACTTGAGCTTTCCGAGGCGTGCAAAAATATTTCCGATAAATATAAGGAATCCACAGATCTTTTCTTTATCGGCAGGGGAATCGACTACGATATTGCCCAGGAAGCTTCCCTTAAGCTTAAGGAAATATCCTACATCCACAGCGAAGCATATGCCGCAGGTGAGCTTAAACACGGTACCATTTCGCTTATAACCGATGGCACTCCCGTAATTGCGGTTTGCACCGAGGATGCACTTTACGAAAAAATGATAAGCAATATCAAAGAAGTAAAGGCACGCGGAGCAAAAGTTATTATGGTATGTAAAAAGGGTGCCCACGGAGCAGAAGAGGTGGCGGATGATGTATTCTACATTCCCGAAATAAGCGGCATGTTTATGCCCATACCTACCATGACAGTGTTGCAGCTTGTGGCTTACTATACTTCTGTATTGCTTGGCTGCGATGTTGACAAACCGAGAAATCTTGCAAAATCGGTTACTGTTGAATAATTATTTGTTTGAGCTTGGCAGGCTTTGCTTGTCAAGCTCGGCTTTTAAATGCAAAGGAGTGCTTATGAATACCTTTGAACTTGTTTATCAAGCGGTAAAAAGAATACCAAAAGGCAGCGTGGCCACTTACGGTCAGATTGCGGCAATGTGCGGTAATCCACGTCTTTCAAGAGTTGTGGGATATGCGCTGCATGTTAATCCTTTTCCCGGCGAGGTGCCTTGTCACCGTGTTGTAAACCGCTTTGGCAAAACAGCTGCGGCTTTTGCTTTTGGCGGATGCGATGTTCAGCGCAAAATGCTTGAGGATGAGGGAGTGGGTTTTGACGAAAACGGCTTTGTTGATATGAAAAAATATCAGTGGAACGGTGTTTGAAGGCTTATAAAACTCTTGACAATTATCCTGTTTTGTGATACAATATACCTGTTGTAAATATTGGGGCGTCGCCAAGCCGGTTAAGGCACAGGACTTTGACTCCTGCATCACGCTGGTTCAAATCCAGCCGTCCCAGCCAGAAAAAAGACTATTCTTCGGAATAGTCTTTTTTTAACGAAATAAATCTGCAGATTTGTGAAATGCACTTCGTGCGTGAAATATTGCTTCGCAATGTGAAATGGCACTGTGCTGTAAAGTGTTTGCTTACCTTTTGCAAAGTAAATATTACATTAAAGAAACTGATTTCATCATGCGCCATATTACAAACAAAGAATGCGGCACCTTGCGGTGCCGCATCAGTTTTTAAGTTAGTTTTTAAGACTATGAATCGGGGCAGGTATTCTTCCGCCGCGTGCAATAAACTGTTGGCATGAATATTTGTTTACGGGGATAATGGGGGCATAACCCAAAAGCCCGCCGAATTCTATTTTGTCGCCAATGTTTTTGCCGTAAGCGGGGATAAGTCGAACTGCCGTGGTTTTGTTGTTTATCATGCCAATGGCAGCTTCATCAGCAATGATGCCCGAAATTGTATCTGCTGATGTATCGCCGGGAATAGCGATCATGTCAAGACCAACAGAGCATACGCATGTCATGGCTTCAAGCTTTTCAATTGTAAGGGAGCCGCATGTAACGGCATCGATCATACCCTGATCTTCGGAAACGGGTATAAATGCACCGGAAAGTCCGCCAACGTGGGATGATGCCATGGAGCCGCCTTTTTTAACTGCATCGTTAAGCATGGCAAGGGCGGCTGTGGTGCCGGGTGCTCCGCAGCTTTCAAGTCCCATGGCTTCAAGAATGTGTGCAACTGAATCGCCTACAGCAGGTGTGGGAGCCAAAGAAAGGTCTACTATGCCAAAGGGTACACCAAGGCGTGTGGAGGCTTCTCCTGCCACCAGCTGGCCCATACGGGTTACCTTGAATGCCGTTTTCTTTATAACATCTGCCAGGGTTGAAAAATCACATGCACCTGCACGCTCAACGGCACTGCGCACAACACCGGGACCTGAAACACCTACGTTTATAACGGTTTCGGGTTCGCCAACACCGTGGAAAGCACCTGCCATAAACGGGTTATCTTCGGGGACATTGGCAAAAACAACAAACTTTGCGCAGCCGATAGAATCGTTATCACGGGTAAGATAGGCAAGCTTTTTTATGTTTTCGCCGCAAATTTTCACTGCATCCATATTTATGCCGGAACGTGTTGTGCCCACGTTTACGGAAGAGCATACCTTACTTGTGCAGGATAAAGCTTCGGGAATTGCCTCAAGCAGGCATTTGTCATTGGCAGTAATACCTTTGTGGACAAGGGCAGAAAAACCGCCTAAAAAGTTTACACCGACGGTTTCCGCTGCGCGGTCGAGCGCTTTGGCTATTTCAACGTAGTTTTCGGCGCTGACAGAGCCACCCACCAATGAAATGGGAGTTACGGAAACGCGCTTGTTAATGATCGGAATTCCGTATTCCTTTTCAATTTCAACACCTGTTGCCACAAGCTTTTCGGCACGGCGTGTTATTTTGTCGTAAATTTTGCGGCAGGTTTCTTTGTTGGAATCTGTCTGACAGTCGAGCAGGGAAATGCCCATGGTGATGGTACGGACATCTAAGTGCTCCTCGCGTATCATGTTTATGGTCTCAAGAATATCGTTAGTATTGAGCATGTGGATATTTCCTCCGGGAAATTATATTCTGTGCATGGAATTAAATATGTCTTCATGCATGGTCTGTATAACAAGACCGTTTTCTTCACCAAGCTTTTTAAGGTCATCTACAAACTGACCAAAGCTTATTTTGAGCTCATCGATCTCCACAAGCATCATCATGGCAAAATAGTCTTTGAGTACGCTTTGAGAAATGTCTATTATGTTTGCACCATGTTCTGCACAGTTTGTGCTTACTTTTGCAATGATGCCTTTTGTGTCTTTTCCTGTAACTGTAATAACTGCTTTCATTTTTTTATCCTTTCATAATATTAATAATCGTTAATATTATAACACAAACATACATATTTTGCAAGATGTGTTGCTTATGTTTATGTATTAAAACTCAAAAGTTAAAAAAATGCAAACAATACATATATTTTCTTGATTTAACTTAATTTTAATGCTATTATTAATTAGATACATTTTGCCATATCGGCATATAATTTGTCTAAAAGGAGATTATATCATGATCAAGGTTACTATTTTCAATGAGTTTCTTCATGAACAGGAAGATGAACGTGTAAAAGCGGTTTACCCCAATGGTATACACAACCAATTAAAGAGTTTTCTTGAAAGCGACGATGTTGTAGTACGCACAGTGGTTGAATATGACAGTGAACGCAAAGTTATTCCCGATTGCGGCATAACCGACGAGCTTCTTGAAGATACCGATGTACTTATCTGGTGGGGACATGCCGGTCATCAGCACGTGCCCGATGAAATTGTAGAAAAATGCTATAAACACATTTTGAACGGCATGGGCGCCATTTTCCTTCATTCCGCTCACCATTCCAAACTCTTTAAAAAGCTTATGGGTACAAGCTGCAATCTTAAGTGGCGTGACGGTGAAAAGGAAAGATTGTGGAACATTAACCCCATCCACCCCATCATGCAGGGGATAGGCGAGTTTTTTGATGTGCCTGCCGAAGAAATGTACGGTGAAATGTTTGATATTCCCACGCCCGATGAACTTCTTATGATAGGCACATATACCAGCCACGAAGTTTTCCGCAGCGCCTGCACATGGCAGAGAGCTTACGGAAAGGTATTTTACTTCCAGCCCGGTCACGAATCAAACCCCACATACAAGATACCTGAAGTTCAGACTATCATAAAGAACGCTGTTCAGTGGGCAAAGCCTGTTATGCGTCAGGAGCTTCCTTGCCCGCATTATCAGAAGGTTGAACTTTAATTTAATATAACTTAAAAAAATATATCCCGGACATTTAGTGTCCGGGATAATTTATTTTATTTCAAAGTCTGACCGGTGATCAGTGACCTCTCTTCACATACTTGGTGTGAAGGATGTGATGAGCCTTTTCAGAACCTGGCTTGCCGAAGAACTCGTTGTAGAGCATTTCGATTTCAGGGTTCTTATGAGATTCACGCAGAGGCATGTTCTTGTCTGCATCGTAAAGAACCTTTGCACGGATGGACTTGAGGTCTGTGTAGTTTCTTACAGACATGGGCTGTACGGGCTGACCGCCGCCGTTTACACATCCGCCGGGACAAGCCATGATTTCGATAAAGTCGATCTTTTCGCCTGCCTTAACAGCTTCAAGAAGCTTCTTTGCGTTTGCTGTACCACTGGCAACAGCAACGTTTACTGTGTGATCGCCGAGCTTGTAGGAAGCCTTCTTAATGCCTTCGGTTCCACGCACTTCGTTGAGCTCAAGCTTATCAAGCTTAACGCCGAGGGTAGCGGCTGCAGTTCTGAGAGCTGCTTCCATAACACCGCCGGTTGCACCGAAGATAGCACCTGCGCCGGAGCCTGTCTTGAAGGGGCTGTCAAAATCTTCATCGGGAAGTGTGGTGAATTCAATACCTGCAGCTTCAATCATCTTTGCAAGTTCGCGGGTTGTGATAGCAACATCAACATCGGGCACGCCTGCAGCGTTCTGATGGTCGCGCTGTACTTCGAATTTCTTTGCTGTACAGGGGATAACGGATACAAAGAAGATATCCTTGGGGTCAAGACCGTTCTTTTCTGCAAAGTAGGTCTTGTATGTTGCACCAAACATCTGCTGGGGAGACTTGCAGGAAGAAAGGTTGTCTGTGAATTCAGGGTAGTAGTGTTCACAGTATTTAACCCATCCGGGAGAGCAGGATGTGATGAGGGGAAGGTTTTCGCCCTTAACAAATCTGCCGAGGAATTCGTTTGCTTCTTCCATGATTGTAAGGTCAGCGGTGAGGTTCATGTTGTAAACGCCGTCAAAGCCAAGACGCTTGATAGCTGCAACCATTTTGCCTTCAACATCTGTACCGGGTTCCATGCCGAAACATTCGCCGAGGGTTGCGCGAACAGAAGGAGCTGCACAGATAGCAACATGCTTTGTGGGATCCTGAAGAGCAGCCCAAACTTTTGCTGTGTCATCCTTTTCGATGAGAGCTCCTGTGGGGCAGGCAACAACACACTGTCCGCATCCGATACAAGCGGAAGCGTCAAGAGTCTTTTCGAATGCGCATCCGATGTGAGTATCAAAACCACGGTCGTTTGCACCGATAACGCCGATGCCCTGGTTGTGCTTACAAACAGCTACGCAACGACGGCAAAGAATACACTTGTTATTGTTACGAACAATGTAAGGAGTGGATTCTTCAACTTCAAATTCGTTTTTAGCGCCTGCAAAGTGATCAACGTTTGTAACGCCGTATTCTTTACAGTACTTCTGAAGTTCGCACTTCTGGTTTCTGTCGCAGGAGAGACAAGTCATATCGTGATCGGAAAGGATGAGCTCAAGGTTGAGCTTTCTTGCCTTCTGAACTGCGGGAGTGTTGGTGTAGATTTCCATGCCATCGGCAACGGGCTGTACACAAGCCGCTGCAAGGGATCTTGCGCCCTTAATTTCAACGAGGCAAAGACGGCATGCGCCGATCTCGTTGATCTCTTTCATGTAGCACAGAGTAGGAATGTTTATATTAGCAGCACGGCAGGCTTCAAGAACAGTGGAATTTTTGTCAACTGTATATTCTCTGCCGTTAATTTTTACGTTAACTGTATCCAAAACCGGATTCCCCTTTCTTATTTCTTAATGATAGCGCCGAACTTACATTTTTCGATACAAGCTCCGCACTTGATGCACTTGTTAACATCGATAACATGAGGATTCTTAACAGAACCGGAAATTGCACCGACAGGACATACTCTTGCACAAGCGGTACAGCCCTTACATTTGTCTTCGATGATTTCGAAGTGCATAAGGTTCTTACATACGCCTGCGGGACACTTCTTGTCACGAACGTGTGCAATATATTCGTCGCGGAAGTAGCGGAGTGTGGAAAGAACAGGGTTAGGAGCTGTCTGACCGAGACCGCAGAGTGCTGTGGACTTAATGTGGTAGCAAAGTTCTTCGAGCTTGTCGATATCTTCCATTTCGCCGTTACCTGCGATGATCTTATCAAGCAGTTCAAGCAGACGCTTTGTACCAACACGGCAAGGTGTACATTTGCCGCAGGATTCTTCAACTGTAAAGTCAAGGAAGAAGCGTGCAATGTCAACCATACATGTGGATTCATCCATAACGATAAGTCCGCCGGAGCCCATCATGGAACCGATGGAAAGGAGTGAATCGTAATCGATGGGAGTATCTATAAGAGAAGCAGGGATACATCCGCCGGAAGGACCACCTGTCTGAGCAGCCTTGAACTTTTTGCCGTTGGGGATGCCGCCGCCTATTTCTTCTACAACTTCGCGCAGTGTTGTACCCATGGGAACTTCAACAAGTCCTGTGTTAACGATTTTACCGCCAAGTGCGAATACCTTTGTACCCTTGGATTTTTCTGTACCGATGGATGCAAACCATTCGGGACCGTTAAGGATGATCTGGCAGATATTTGCGTATGTTTCAACGTTGTTGAGAACAGTAGGTCTTTCGAACAGACCCTTTACAGCAGGGAACGGAGGACGGGGACGGGGTTCGCCACGGTTACCTTCGATAGATGTCATAAGAGCGGTTTCTTCGCCGCATACGAAAGCACCGGCACCGAAACGGAGTTCAATATCAAAGTTGAAGCCTGTGCCAAAGATATCCTTGCCGAGAAGACCGTATTCACGAGCCTGCTTGATGGCAATTTCAAGTCTGTGGATAGCGATGGGGTATTCAGCTCTTACGTAGATAAAGCCCTGATCTGCACCGATAGCGTAACCGGCAATAGCCATTGCTTCAAGAACTGCATGGGGGTCGCCTTCAAGAACGGAACGGTCCATGAATGCACCGGGGTCGCCTTCGTCGGCGTTACATGCAACGTACTTCTGACCGCCATCCTGAACAAGATCCTTTGCCAGCTGCCACTTTTTACCTGTGGGGAAGCCTGCGCCGCCGCGTCCGCGGAGACCGGAAGCGAGGATTGTGTTGATAACATCGTCGGGAGTCATTTCCTTAAGTACTTTTGCAAGAGCAAAGTAACCGTCACGGGCAATGTATTCGTCGATGCTTTCGGGGTTGATAACGCCGCAGTTGCGAAGAGCGATTCTCTGCTGCTTCTTGTAGAATGCTGTATCGTTGAGGGAAGAATGAACTTCTTCGTCGATCTTGGCAGCATCTTCTGCCTTGTCATTGTAAACAAGACGGTCTACAATACGGCCCTTAAGAAGGTGTTCGGAAACGATTTCGGGAATATCGTCTGTGGTAACTTTGCTGTAGAAAGTTCCTTCGGGGTAGACGATCATAATCGGACCGAGAGCACAAAGACCGAAACAACCTGTTTGTACGATCTTTACTTCTTCATCAAGTCCTGCGGTTTTAAGCTCTTCAGCGAGCTTTTCACGGATCGCAACGCTTCCGGATGAAGTACAGCCGGTACCGCCGCAGATCAGTACATGAGAACGGATCATAGTATTTTTTCCTCCTAATTATTACGTAAGCAGATTATTTTTTATAAGCACCAATGGTGTATTCGGTAACGGGTTTGCCGCCCTTGATGTGCTTTTCGATAACTTCCTTTGCACGTTCAGCGGTCATTTTTACGTAAGTAACCTTTTCCTTATCCTTTTCGTAAACTTCAACAACGGGCTCATACTGGCAAATGCCGATGCAGCCTGTCTGTGTTACTGTTACGTTGTCGCCGAGGTTTTCGGCAGAAATGCCTTCAACAAACGCATTGAGAACAGGTCTTGCGCCTGCTGCGATACCGCAGGTAGCCATACCTACAACAATACGTGTGTCGCCGGAGGATGTACGAACGGCGATCTTGTCCTGCATCTGGGCTTTGATGGCCATAAGTTCTTCGATTGACTTCATAGTGTATATTCCTTTCTGCAAATAAAAATTAACTGTTTAATTAATCTCGGCATACTGCTCACGCAGATTGCCTTCGATCCAATTTAAAATTTCGGGTTCGGCAAGGGAAATATCTCCAAGTATTTCGCGCAGCTGTGCACAACTCAGATTCACTTCTCCCGTGGGTGTTGTGTGGGTGAAAGTGAAGTTGATATCCGGCGAACCCTGAATAAGCGTTACCATTGTTTCGGTTATATCTCCGAGAGGGATAAAATCGATGTGGTTTTTCATAAAAACCGCTGTTGTGGTGGTTCCGTGATTTTCGCTTTGTGATTCGTGCACGGATTCTATGGTAACATATCCGCCTGTCATTTCGGCAAGCATTTTAAGAAAAGGTATTCCAAGTCCGACTTTACGCGTTTTACGTGTGGTAAAGAAGGGGTTGGAAAGCCTGTCAAGCTGATCTTTTGTCATGCCGCAACCGTTGTCCGAAACGGAAAAGGTTATTGTATCTTCGGTTTCTTTTAATGTGACCTTGATTTCGGATGCACCGGCACGCACTGAATTCATGGTTATGTCCAGTATGTAAAGTGAAAGCTCGTTCATCAAAAAGCCTCCTTTATGCCGGCAAGAATGTCTATCAATGAGTTGCGGACATTTTGCGATGAATAATTGTCGTCTGGTATTTCCAATGAGAAAGATGCTTCGGAAATATCTGTAAGATAATGAGCGTCTGACGCCTGCGTTTTTACAAGACCGCTTATTATCGGAAACCGCTGTGCAAGTTCTCCGAACTTTTCTGCATCACGCAGTTCAAAGCTTGTAAAGACCGGATCCGGCGGAAAATCACCCAACATGGCAATAATACCGTTGGATTGACGGTCGATGTGGGCAGGGTAGCACACACCTGAACGCTTTGAAACTTCGTTAAAAGCTTGTTCAAGGGAAATATCAGCAGCGTTTATCAGAAGGTTCTGTTCTTCGCCGATAATATCATCCTGATCGTCCATTAAATACTGATGTCCGAATATTTCGGGTTTGTTTTGAATAAAAGGACGGTGCGATGCAACAAAGCTGTCAAAATCCAGCGCAGCTTCAAGCGTTCTGAACAGACATACTACGTGAATATCCTCGGATGTGGTAAGCTCCATACCTGCCACGGGCACAAGACCGAACTTTTTTGCATGTGCAAAAAAAGCAGGACAGTTTTTACATGTGTTATGGTCGGTAAGGGCAACTATCTGCAATCCGTTGAGCATTGCCATGCCGGCAATGTTTGCAGGAGTCATTTCGTTGTCTGCGCACGGCGAAAGGCAGGAATGTATGTGAAGATCACAAAAGTATCTGCTCATGATCGTGCTTTTTCATACTCGCTTATTTTTACACAAAGCTCGTATGCGCTCATTGTGCTTGAAAGCACGGTTATTCCGTTTTCCTCGGCTGCTGCTTTTGCTTCGGGAATAAGTTCAACACCTTCGGCCAAGATAATGGCGGCGGCTTCGGTAAGGCTTGCGACGGCAATTACATTTGTATTTGACATTATCGTTATCCAGAGGTTAAGCTCTTCAACACGGCTCATGGCACGGCTTAAAAAGTCACCGGTATAAACTCCGTTGAATTCTTTGTCTGTGTTACCCGTTATGACTGAAAGGTCAAGCGATTTGCATAAATCATTCAGATGCATCGTCAGGCACCTCCGGTTTTTTCTGCTGTGACGGAACGCTTGTGTTTACAGAGTAATCACGCAGAACCGAAACAACATGCTCATTGTTAAGGAATTCTGCGAAAAGCTGTCGCATTATAACCGTGCAGTTGTCGGCGGTGGCTTCGCCCTTTACAATATCTTCGGCAAAAGCCATGCAGGTGGGAGCACCGCAGGAACCGCAGTCGGTTTTTGGAAGCTTTTCACTGATTTTTTCGATCTGGCTCATCATTTGCATTGCCGTTTGGCGGTCGCTTGACAGCAGGTTGTACGGATTGTAAGTGACTGTGTTTTCATTGAAGAAAATGTCAGGTATCCATTCGCTGGCAGGGCGGTTTTGCGAAACAGGCAGATAATGCTTTAATGACTGAAGCCTTGCCTGGGCTATGTACGGGTTGGCAATTGTCATTGCACCGCCTACACATCCTCCGGCGCAGGCGCCGAGTTCTACAAAATCGAGGTTGGTAATATCGGAATTGTCTATCTGGTCGAGCACACGGATGCAGTTTTCTATTCCGTCGGCGGCAAGATACCGCTGATTGAAAATTGCTGTGGCTTCGCCGCCCGTGGATGCCCAGCCAAGACCTATGATGCCGGTTTCGGTAAGATCCGGGGGATCCTCGCCCTCACGTTTTTTCATAACGTCAAGCAAAGCAAAATATACATCTCGCACAGAAATTGTGGCATCGATATAATTGCGCTCACCTGCAAAGTTGTTTTTTACATAACTGACTTTGGCAGGGCAGGGGGATATAAAAATTATTCCGATATCCTTGTCATCAATTTCGGGGTGAAGCTTGTGCACCTTTTCCCTGGCAAGGTATGCTGCAATGTCCACCGGCGGCAATATCGGCATGATGTTTTCGCAAAGGCAGGGATAATTCATGCTGATGATGCGTGTTATAACCGGGCACGCCGAACTGATAACGGGTTTTTTTATGTTGGTACGTTTTATATACAGCCTGGTGTAGGCCGATACAAGCTCCGCGGCGCATGCAACTTCAAACACATCGTCAAACCCCAGGTCCAAAAGACCGCGGATGATGTAACCGATGTTGTCCAAATTGTCAAACTGCCCGTACAGCGACGGTGCAGGAAGAGCCACGGTGTATTTGTAGTTTTTAATGGCGGAAAGATCGTCATGGGTTGCTTTTTTTGCTTTATACTGGCACACCCGTATGCATTCTCCGCAGTCGATACATCTGGCGGAGTTTATAACCGCGTGCCCGTCCTTTATGCGTATTGCTTCTGTGGGGCAGCGCTTTAAGCAGGTTGTGCAGCCTTTGCATTTACTTACATCGAGCGAAACCGAATGTTTGTAGCCCGATGAACAGTCATGCTCTGAAGGGCAATTATATTCTTTTGACATAAACACCTCGCTGATGCGCGGCAATGTATTTTACAGGAACAAGTTGCGTTACAGATTGACTTTCATTGTAATAATTGTGCCTTTGCCAATTTCTGTTTCAATGTTCATGTAATCGGTGTATTTTTTCATGTTGGGCAAGCCCATACCGGCACCAAATCCCAGCACACGGATATTTTCTCTGGCGGTGGAATAACCTTCCTGCATGGCAAGCGAAACATCGGGAATACCCGGTCCGTTGTCCTTTAGAATGATGGTTATATCCGTTTCGCTTATTTCAACATCCGCAGTACCGCCGTTGGCGTGGATAACCATGTTTATTTCACCTTCATACATTGCGATGGAAACTTTGCGTATAATGTCGGCGGGGTATCCAAGCTGACGAAGTTTCTTTTTTACAAGGACGGAAGCTTCGCCTGCAGAGGAAAAATCGTTGCCGTCGACATCAAAATGAAATTTGAGTACTTCAGACATTTTGATCACCCTGCGGATGCGAAAGACCGGCGTTATAAAGCAGACCGCATGCTTCAAAAGCACGAAGTGTTGAGCGCATTACCACAATTCCGCTTTCACGGGCAAGCTCAAGAATGTCTTCGGATGGCGTTTTGCTTCTTACAAATACCACGCAAACCATGTCCATCATGTTGGCGGTACGTATTACCTGGGGGTTAACAAGGCCTGTTATAAGTACACCCTGGTCTTTTACATAAGCAAGCACATCGCTCATCATATCGCTGCAACAAGCAGAGTAAACTTCGTTTTCAAGGTTCTCGCCGCAAAGCAACTCTGCACCGAGTATTTCTTTTATTTCACGGATCTTCATAGTAAACTCCATTCCGCTGTAAAAGCAAAAGCGAATTTATAATGACTTACTAAAAAAGTTGTTTATCAGTCAACGTATTTTGCAAGAATTCCGTCGATATCTTCTTTGGAAAGTCTGCCGTAAACTTCGTCGTTTACAGTAAGAACGGGAGCAAGACCGCATGCGCCGATGCAACGGGTAGCATCAAGAGAATACTTACCGTCAGCAGTGGTGCTTCCGGGGGTAAGACCGAGCTTTAATGTTATACGGTCAACAAGGTCCTGTGCGCCTTTAACGTAGCAAGCTGTACCAAGGCAAACTGCAATTGCGTATTTACCCTTGGGGTTAAGAGCAAACTGAGAATAGAATGTGGTGATGCCGTAGATTTCTTCAAGGGAAACACCGGTTTCGTCAGAAATTATCTTCTGAACTTCGATGGGAAGATATCCGTAAATTTCCTGCGCCTTCTGAAGAATGGGCATCATGGAGCCTTTAGTGTCGCGGTATTCGGCGATCACTTGTTTCAGAGCAGCTTCCTGCTCTTTTGTGCCGTTGAATTCAACGGTAGTCATCTTCTTTTTCATAGCGTTAAGTTACCTCCATTGCGGTTACCCGCGAATTTTTGCTGAATAATCAGATGCATTGACAAAAATTTCACAAAACGTCATGCATACACAATCTATTATACAACACAAATACCGAAAATTCAATAGGTAAACGAAAAAAATACAAATATATTGTAGTTTTTTTGCCGTTTGTGCGTATATTTAGTACTTGTTTGACGAAGTTGTTATGCAAAGCTGTTGCAAATTTGAATCGACTGTGCTATACTTAAGTCCTAACAATGTTTTTGCGAGGTAAAAATGATACCTGAAAGGTTTTTGGAGATAATGCGTCCCGTTTTTGGCGACGACATTGAAAAGTACATTGAAGCAGTGGGCAAAAACCGCGAAACGGCTTTACGCATAAATACCGTTAAGTGCGGTGATGCGGCTGGAATTGCCGGCAAATTGCCATTCGACTGCGAAAAAGTACCGTATTGCGATAACTGCTTTTATTTTGACTTTGAAAAGCCGGGCAATCTTGCGCTGCACCATGCAGGTGCTTTTTATGTGCAGGAGCCTTCGGCAATGACTCCTGTGGCAAGTGTTTACGGTTTGTTGCCCGACGGAGTAAAGGTACTTGATTCATGCGCTTCCCCCGGCGGAAAAACATCGCAGGCTGTGTGCATGCTCTCTGATACATCTGTCGTTGTAAGCAACGAAATTGTTCCGTCCCGATGCAAGACACTTGTTGGAAATATTGAGCGTCAGGGATTTAAAAATTGCATAGTTCTCAACTCGGATACGGGATATTTGTCCGGAGTATTCAAAAACGAATTTGCCCTTGTTATATGTGATGCTCCGTGCTCGGGCGAGGGGATGTTCAGAAAGAGCGAGGAAGCCTGCAGCGAATGGAGCGAAGAAAATGTGGAGCTGTGTGCCACAAGGCAACGTGAGATACTGGATAACCTTTCTGTTTGTGTAGCGGAGGGCGGATATCTTCTTTATTCCACATGCACCTTTTCTCCTCAGGAAAACGAAATGAATGTATCGCGTTTTCTGAAAGAGCATCCGGATTTTACTGTTGTAAAACCCAATGAAAGTGTGTGTAATGCCACGGTTGGCGGTATAGAAGAATATTGCCATGGCTTTGAAAGCGAGTACGTCCGCAGGTTTTATCCCCATAAAGGTCGCGGGGAAGGACAGTTTTTTGCGCTTTTAAAGAAAAACGGAGAGCTTGTGCCGTCCACAGCTTTTTCTTACCGTGACGGCTCAAGACCTCTTACAAAAGACGAATCCGCGGCGGTAAAAGAATTTCTTTCCTCTGTGGTAAATACCACGTATTCAAATATACGCGCCTATGGGGATAATATTCTTATTCTGCCCGACGGAATGACCGTGCCGGATAAAAAGGTATTTTGTTGCGGAGTAAAGCTGGGAGAATGTAAAAACAGAAGAATTATCCCTCATCATCAGTTCTTTTCGGCATACGGCAGAGATTTTGCTAATAAGATAGAACTTGAACCCGAAGGCGATTTGTGCCGCAAATATCTGCGAGGCGAAGGCTTTGAGTATGATGCTCCCGACGGATGGGCGGCTGTTACCGTAAACGGAATACCGCTGGGAGGTGCAAAGGTGGTGGGTGGCTACGTTAAAAACCACTACCCAAAAGGGTTAAGAACGCTTAGCTGACAGCATAATAAAGGAGATGTAAAACGTGCATTTTACATCTCCTTGTTTTTTATTCATCTGTGAGCTTTGCGTAGGTTGCCATAAGCTTTTTTGTTCCGAAATCGTCAAAGGCAATTTCGTACATGATATCTGCCCCCATGGGTTTTGCAGATATAACAAGACCTGCACCAAACTTTGCGTGCTTTACACGATCGCCGCTGTTATATTGTTTGACAGGGGAAGCAGGTTTGGGTGCGGGTACTGCGGATTTTGCCTGAGCTGTATGCGACGGAGCAGAAGAACCGAAGGATTTTGCGCCAAAAGAGAAGGATCTTCCGCCGCCGAAGGTGGAACAACTGCCCATGGGTGTTGCTTCGTAAAAGTTCTGAACATCGCAAAGATCAGCGGGTATTTCGTCCACAAAACGGGATCGTGGATTGCACACTGTTCTGCCAAAAAGCAGCCTGCGCTGACAGTAGCATATAATAAGCTCTTTTTTTGCTCGGGTGAGCGCCACATATGCAAGGCGCCGTTCTTCTTCAAGCTCGGACTGATCAAAGGAGCTTTGCGCTCCGGGGAACACGGATTCTTCAAGTCCCGGCAGGAATACCACGGGAAATTCAAGACCTTTTGCGCTGTGGATGGTCATAAGCACTACGGCAGGGGAATCGGGATCATAATTGTCTATATCAGAGATCAAAGCCACTTCTTCCAGGAACCCCGAAAGCAGAGCCTGCTCGTTTGCCGCCTCGTACTGCACTGCGTTGGAAACAAGTTCCTTGAGGTTGTCAATACGGTCGGCTTCCTCGGTGCCGCCATCAATAAGCATCTGCATGTATCCGCTTTTTTCT
>JAZSGA010000043.1:0-3344 GCA_045532495.1 Eubacteriales bacterium
TGACGGAGAAACAGAAATCTACTGTGAATATTTGTCTGCGGCAGCTTATATGGGAGACAAAAAATACAGCTACGACTATAATCCCAAACTGGATATCTATGCAACAACGGACCAAAGCTCTCACAGAACTATGTCAACGAAAGAACTTTCTGAAGAGTTTGGCATCACAAAGATCCGGTTTTATCCCCCCGCATGCGTTGAAAACAGCTTTTCTTATTTAAACTATTTTCGTTAAAGCTTTTTTAAAAGACTCCGGGGCGAGCACATAAAGGTTTTGCAAGGGGAAGGAATACGGCTTATTACAGTAGCAACCATTGATTACCCAGTATCAGGAAAAATTTCGGGGAGTAAAAAATGAAAAAAGCAATAATATTTTATGCAACACTGCTTGCTCTTGTGCTGATATGTTTTTGTTTTCCAAGATACGATAAAGAGGAAAAGGCAAAATTTGAACAGTATAAGGACGATTTTATACTCATAACGCAATATATATCAGATGAATTATGTTATGACGTAAATACCACTGTTTCTATTGTATGGGAAGACAAAACTCGCAGGTTTTTATCCCTTTACAATGATGGTGATATTTATGTCCCCGAAAATATTATGCAAGCTTTTGACCACATAAATGAGGCTTTTTACAGCGATTTCAGCTTTGTTGAAATCTCTCCCGAAAGAATATCCTTTGGCGGTCTTGGTTCGGGAATGTATGTTTTGTCGCTTAACAAAAAAGCTCCTGATTATTTTTATCACAAAGGCGACGGTATGAACGAAAAAGTATATTCTCTTGGCGACAACTGGTACTATCTGCATGCGGTTAAGCGGTAACTGTAAAAACCAATAAAGCTTATGGCTCCGACATGAGGTATTGCGGATATATAAATACAAAAGGAGAAGAAATAATTCCACTTGAATTCTACACTCCATATTATGTAGGTGCAAGCGGACTTTATCCAATGCCCCGTGAAAATAATGGAATAATAGAGGTTTATAAAGAAGGATATACCTACTATTTCAGATATGACGGCACTCTTCTTGGCAAAAAGCCTCATATAAAAGAGGTCGGTAAAGGAGACGAAAGGTATAATACAAACCTTGCCGAATACTGGCAATGGGTAAACGACGGAAAGCCTGTCGGGTAAATTTAAACCGCATCAAAATACAAAAAACCGCTGCAATCCATAAGAGTTGCAGCGGTTTTCGTTATACAATAAAAAGCACAGAGCCCATGTAAGCTCTGTGCTTTAATATTATTTTGTTTTAACCGTTTATAATAACAGTTTGGGTGTTGCCATCCCAGCCTACTGCGCATCCGAATGCTTCCGAAATGGCACGCACGGGCACAAGAGTTCTGCTGTTTATAAGCTTTGCGGGAACATCAAGTGTTTTAACAACTCCGTTTACATACATTGACGTTGAGCCAATCTGAAGTGATACGGTTGTATCGCCCTTAACCGCTGTAACTGTCTGCGTTGCTCCGTCCCATTGCACACTTGCACCAAGCGCTTCAAATATAGCACGGAGTGGTACCAGGGTTCGGCCATACTCGAGTACAGGCAACTGATCAAACTCGATTTTTTTGCTGTTTAGCAATACTGATATTTCCGCATTTGGCGCCGGTGGTTCTGCAGGAACACTGCCATCGGTGAAATAAAATGTGTAGTTTTTTGGATATGCACTTACAATTGCAATATAATATGTCCCGGCAGGAAGTTCGGTATTGTAAATGACATTTTTTTCCGGTGTTGTGTAATAAGAATCTTGTCTTTTAAGTACTCCGGTAGCGTCATATAAGCTGAATCTACCGTGACCGGAATTTAAAGGAAATACAATTATCGGTGAATTTGGAACTGTTATTCTGTAAATATCAACACTGTCATTTAAAGCAAGATGTCCGATATATTTTTGATTAATGTTTATCGGAGTTGCTTCATTTAGAGTGTTGTTGCTTCCGTTTTGTTTTTCTGAAAAAGTCTCGTTGGATGGTGTATAAATCAGTTCAAAATCATATTCTGCTCCGCAATTTATCGAAAAATAATATTGCCCTTTGCACAAATTCACATCTTTAGAGCCGTTTGCCTGATTGGTGATTTGGTCAGCGGTGAAACCATCATAACAAAGTGATTTCCCAGTTTCGTCATAAAAATCTATACTGATGTTGCCTCGGGCTACCATATTATAATGAATTTTGCCGGATTGCGGCAACGCAAAAGTATATATGTCAACATTGTCATTGATTCCTGTGTGGCCTATATATTTTGTGTTGCAACTAATGGGTGTTGCTGAGGATATGATATTATTCGTTCCTCCCTGTTCTTCCGGAAAGCTCTCATATGTAGCAGTATGGGTTATTTTTAAATTGAAACTGCCTTGATTTGATCCTCTTACTTCAAAATAATACTTGCCCTTACATAGTTGAAGAGTATTTGTGTAACTCATATAACCCACACCATTTGAATTTTTGCTTTTGTCCCAAATACGATTACCTGTATTACCATAAAGATAAAACTCAACATATCTTATTTCGCCTGTACAGCTTATGCTTATACTTCCGGCTGTGGGCAATGTAAATGTATATATATAAGTATCTTTAATTTCATCTATCTTCCCCGACACTGTGCTTCCTAAAGTATATGACAAAGCATCGGAAAGACGGTCTTCAGAATATGCCACAGGAAAAATCCCGCATATCAGAACAATGCATACTAATAATGATACAATTCTTTTCATTTAAAAAACCCTTTCAACATATTATAAATTTCGCAACACATTATTCGTATTACGAATAATATTATACCACACACGATTAACAATGTCAAGCCAAACGAATATAATACTTACAAAACAAGTAAAAAGGGCGGTTTGAATGAAAAGAATAGCAGAGCTGAGAAAAGAAAAGCATCTCAATCAAACAGGGCTTGCATTAAAGCTTAACGTATCGCAAAAAATGATAAGTGCCTACGAAAGCGGAACACATCAGCCCGGCATAAATACGCTTAAGAAAATGGCAAACATTTTCGGTGTATCGGTGGATTATATAATCGAAAATAGCAATATAAGATCACCCATTGGCAGCATTCTTGAAAAAGGCATCACCGAAACCGAGCTTGAGCTGCTTGAAATTTTCCGCACCTTAAACGACAAACAAAAACAGCGTGCCATAGGCATAGTCTATGCCCTGAGCCAAACCCAACCGTAAAAACATCCCCCGTGCGCAGCTTTATAAATGAGCATATGCGTACAGGGGATAATTTTTGTTTGCGACAAATTTTGCAAAAACTATGGAAACTTTTTTGTATTTGTGATAAAATAACAAAAAACACAAACGGAAGTACAAAAAATGG
>JAZSGA010000071.1:0-3353 GCA_045532495.1 Eubacteriales bacterium
TCCCGCCTGAATGGAAATCTCCATTTCCTTCTTAATATTCTCGTCGTCTGCATCAACGAGGAACTGCAGCCGATAATACTCTTTTGCTAAATCTTTGAGCAGAATGCTTTCAGGCTCGCCCGTAGGCTTCTCCATATCATATATCAGGAATTCTTCAAAGTTGCAGGTAACTATCCAACGAGGACGCTGTGAATAAGGTAGCACCGCGGAGTAACGCTGTGCCTGCTGAAAAGGTGTAAGCAAACTTCCGTCCGACTGCTTGATTGCTTTTCTCAAATCTTTTCCTGCACCTTTTTGTTCTATAAGAACGTGTGTTGCAGGAATGAAACCATCTATAAAACTTGTATGGTCAAGATGCACCTGTTCTTCAAATTTTATGTAGTGGGCAGGATTTTCCACACCGAATACGCTCTCCAAAAGTTCAAGCCAAAAGGGCTGGCTTTCGCCTTTCTCATAACCTTTATCCAACCAATATTCAACGAACTTTTTTGCAGCCGCTTTTTGTTCTGTGTCTCTCATAGGATTTCCTCCAAAACTGTTTTTTGATTCTGTGCTTGTTTTCAAAATCTGAATATGCAGGTCAAATATTATACAATTCACTATGTATAGTAGGCACGTTCCGGTTTTTAGTGATATTTTATTCGCCATAAAATGTGGCGAAGCCACACATCATTAGGCGAAGCCGTCATCATTGGCGAAGCCAACATCATTTGCCGCAGGCAAACATCATTCAAAAAAGTCACCTTTGTCTTGGTAGACAAAAGTGACTTTTTTGTTGGTGGAGCATAGGGGACTTGAACCCCTGACCCCCACACTGCCAGTGTGATGCGCTCCCAACTGCGCTAATGCCCCATAAAATTTATTTTTTTATATTTTACCATATATTTTTGCATTTGTAAAGGGGGGCGATGCAATTTTAATAACAAATTGTATTAAAACCGCATTTGCACACGGTGAAACAAAAAACGGAGCAACGATTGTTGCTCCGTAATTTTTGATGTTTAAAAACCAAATTAGTCGCTGATGTAGGGGATTACAGCGATGTGACGCGCTCTCTTGATAGCTTCGGTGAGCTCTCTCTGATGCTTAGCGCAAGTACCTGTGATTCTTCTGGGAAGAATCTTGGATCTTTCGGAGAGATACTTGTGGAGCTTAACAGCGTCCTTGTAATCGATAAATTCTACTTTATCTGCGCAGAAGTTACAAACCTTTTTCTTCTTATGGTTTTTGAACTGCTTCTGTGTATCCTTATCCATGAATAACTACCTCCTGTAAAAATTTGTAAGTTGTGATCAGCCGTTTATCAGAACGGCAGATCATCGTCGACCGATGATTCAACAAAAGAAGCATCGGGAACCGGAGCACCCTGTGCAGGTCTGGCCGCAGGAGCCTCTCCGTAGAAAGTACCTGCCTGACGCGGAGCGGAGTCTGTTTTGCGTTCAACAAAAGAAACTTCATCCGCCACAACCTCAACTGTATAGCGCTTCTGACCGTTTTGGTCTGTCCAGTTTCTGGACTGGATAGCGCCGCACACAAGGATCGGCTTACCCTTAGTAAAATACTGCGTTACAAACTCCGCTGTGCTTCTCCAGGCAACGATATCGATAAAATCGGCCTGCTGTGCATCGCCGTCCTTAGCGTAGCGGCGGCCAACAGCAATGCGGAAAGATGTTACGCTTACTCCGTTGGGGGTTTTTTTAAGTTCGGGATCTGCCACAAGATTTCCGATAAGAATAACCTTGTTAAGACTTGCCATTTTTAAAAACCACCTTTCGGAATTACTTTTCGGGTCTTACAATGATGGAACGAAGAACGCCGTCGGTGATGTTGTAAATACGGCTGAGCTCTGCGGGGAACGCAGGGTTAGCTGTAAAGTTAACAACAACGTAGTAACCTTCGGTGTAGTCATCGATAGGATAAGCAAGCTTTCTCTTGCCCCACTCATTGATGTTTTCGATTGTTCCGTTCTGTGCAATGAGATCGGTAAACTTTGCAGTAAGAGCCTTTGTAGCATCTTCGGAAAGTTCGGGATTCAGAACAAAAACGGTTTCGTACTTGTTAATGAGTTCCATGTTTTGCACCTCCTTTTGGACATAAGACTCCCGTAATCGATGCCGGGAGTAAGGGGAAAAACTGACTTTCAGTCTTTCACAAGTTAGTATTATACATACTTTTCCACCATTTGTCAAGGCTTTTTTGAATTTTCAGAAAAACTTTTGAAAAAAACGCTGTGTTTGCTCTTGACAAAAGAATTTTACAGGTATATAATTCTTGCATAAGATTTTTGGGAAAGGCTATAAAGATGTTTGCTTTTAAAAACTTTTACGGTGAATATTATTACCCTACGTATTATTGCGGCAGGGTTTTTCGTCGTGGCAAAACATCAGCTTAATCAACAGTCTTTGTTTTTATCGCCATACGAAGAACCGTGAATTTTTACACGGTTCTTTTTTATTTTCAATCAACGAAAGAAGGTTTTTAAAATGAAAGTAGGAATTGTGGGTCTGGGACTTATAGGCGGAAGCTTTGCCAAGGCTTTCAGACAAAACAGCGATGCGCACGTTTGCGGTATGGATACCGACCGTGCAACTTTGTCATATGCTCTGCTTTCCGAAACTGTGGATCAGCAGCTTACAGAGCAAAACATGGGAGAATGTGACCTTATAGTAATATCGCTTTATCCCGATGCTGCAGTTGATTTTATAAACAAAAATGCACATCTTTTCAAAAAGGATTGCCTCGTGATAGATACCTGCGGCACCAAGGGCAAGGTATGCGAGGCGGGCTTTGAGGCGGCAAAAAACCACGGTTTTGAATTTGTGGGCGGTCACCCCATGGCGGGCATACAGTTTTCGGGCATCAAATATTCAAGAGCCGATCTTTTTAAAAATGCTTCCATGATAATCGTTCCGTCCCGTTATGACGATATTGAACTTTTTGACCGTATAAAAACCTGCCTTGCCCCCATGATGTTTGGTGCAATAACCGTTTCCAACGCGCAGGAGCATGATAAAATAATTGCATACACTTCGCAGATGGCGCATGTGGTATCCAACGCCTACGCAAAAAGCGAAAATTCACGGCTTCACCACGGCTTTTCCGCAGGCTCATACAAGGATATGACCCGTGTTGCAACACTTAACGAGGAAATGTGGACACAGCTGTTTATGGAAAACCGCAAAAATCTTTCCGATGAACTGGCAGGGCTTATAGCGGAGCTTTCAAAATATAAGGAAGCTTTGGATGCCGATGATGCGGCGACAATGAAGGCGCTTTTGCGCCACGGACGTGAATGTAAGGAACGTGCCGACGGCTGATTGCCTTCAATTTATTATATATAATATACGGAGCCT
>JAZSGA010000112.1:0-6975 GCA_045532495.1 Eubacteriales bacterium
AATTATCTCTTTGAGAACTGAGGAGCACGACGAGCTGCTTTGAGACCGTACTTCTTTCTTTCCTTCATTCTGGGGTCACGAGTGAGGAAGCCTGCCTTCTTAAGAGCAGAACGATAGTTAGGATCTGCCTGAAGGAGTGCTCTTGCGAGACCGTGGCGGATAGCACCTGCCTGACCGGAAACCCCGCCGCCCTTAACTGTGCAGATGATGTCGAAAGAACCAACTGTGTTAGTTGTTTCGAAGGGCTGATTAACGATGAGCTTAAGTGTGCCGAGACCGAAGTAATCGTCGATATCTCTGCCGTTAATGGTTATAACACCTGTACCGGGCATGATACGAACACGGGCAACCGAGCTCTTTCTTCTTCCTGTGCCGTAAAAATAAGGCTTTGCGCTTGTATACATAGTAGTGTTACTCCTTCCTGATTATTCAAGCACGATAGGCTTCTGAGCAGCGTTATCGTGTTCTGCGCCGGCGTAAACGTGGAGTCTTGTAAAGCTCTTGTCGCCGATCTTGTTGTGGGGGAGCATACCCTTTACTGCAAGCTCCATTGCCTTCTCAGGCTTTGTTGCCATGAGAGTTTTGTAATCAACAGTCTTAAGACCGCCGATGTAGCCGGAGTGGTGCTGATAAACCTTGTTTTCGAGCTTCTTGCCGGTAAGAACCGCCTTGGAAGCATTGATGATGATAACGAATTCGCCGCAGTCAACATGGGGTGTAAATTCAGGTCTGTGCTTACCACGAAGAATGTCAGCAGCCTTAACGGCTGTTTTACCGAGAGGCTGGCCGGCAGCATCGATAACGTACCATTTGCGTTCGATGGTTTCGGCTTTTGCCATAAATGTAGACATAATCCTTAATCCTCCAAATAATATGATTTCATTAGTCAACGAGCATATTATACCACAAAGATTTGTTTTGTCAAGTACTTTTTGAAAAAAATTAAAAAAATATACCAAAAAGTCGTTTTTTTAGCGATTTTCTTTGATTTTCTCTCGAATTCGGGTTCGCCGGGAACGTTTTTTACATTTTCGCTCCATACATTACCACAGGCTTTTATATACAATTATTGTAAAATCAGCAAAAAGCTGTGCTGCGCCTGCATTATTTTTAAATATCCTTTTTTTCGGCAATACTGTTGACAAACGGTGCGATATGTATTATAATATGTTTGTCGATAGAGGCGCATTTTGCCAAAAGTAATCTGCGGTATACAATGTTCTTGCCGGAACAGCTGCAGCCCAAAGGGGCAGATGCCGAAGTCGGTGCATGGCAAAGCATCGGTCTGGCAGTCGGGAATAATATTCCGCCTGTTGTCGCAGAAATGCGGAGAGCTATCCGAAACACTTTGCAACATTTTACGGCTTTGCCGTTTTATTTGCATTTGATTTTTTGGGATAGCTGTTACGCAGCTATTTTTTTAATTTACGGAGGTATTCCAACATGAAAAACACGGTATTTACCGGAGCTGCAACAGCCATCGTAACCCCTATGACAGCCAAGGGCGTTGATTACGAAACTTACGAAAGACTTATCGAATGGCAGATATCTGCAGGCATTGACGCCATCGTTGCCGCAGGTACCACGGGCGAAGGCCCCACACTCACCGACGAAGAGCACCGCGAGCTTCTGAAGTTCACCGTAGACAAGGTAAACGGCAGAGTACCCGTTATTGCAGGCACAGGCTCCAACGATATTTCCTACGCTGTGGATCTTTCAAAATTCGCCTGCGAAATAGGTGCCGACGCGCTGCTTGTTGTTACACCCTACTACAACAAAGCCACTCAGAACGGTCTTATAAAATCCTTTACAGATATTGCAGACGCTTCCACAAAACCCGTTATACTTTACAACGTTCCCTCAAGAACCGGCTGCAACATTACACCCGAAACCTGCGCCGTTCTTGCAGATCACCCTAACATCTGCGCCATCAAGGAAGCCAGCGGAAACATTTCGCAGATTGCAAAGGTTGCTCAGCTTACCGAAGGCAAGATGGACATTTATTCCGGCAATGACGATCAGATTGTTCCCGTTCTTTCTCTCGGCGGCAAGGGCGTTATTTCCGTTCTTTCCAACCTTTTGCCTGCAGAAACATCCGAAATGTGCAAAAGCTTTTTCCGCGGTGATGTTCAGAAGAGCCTGCGTATGCAGCTTGATTATCTTGATCTTGTTGATGCTCTGTTCTGCGAAGTAAACCCCATCCCCGTAAAGGCAGCCATGTCAGCCATGGGTTACGGCGAAGATTATCTGCGTCTGCCTCTTACTCCCATGGAAGACAAGCACCGCGAAAACCTTTACAACCTTATGAAAAAAGCAGGACTCAAAATATAACCCGAAAGGATACTGTTTCCTATGAAGCTTATAATAAACGGCATATGCGGCCGTATGGGCAAGGAAGTTGCAAAGCTGGCTCTTGACGGCATGCGAGGTTCTGTGCCCGTTTGCGGCATTGATGCCTTCTGCACAGACACAAGCGAATTCAGCTTTCCCTGCTACAAAAGTTTTGAGCAGGCAAAGGATGTTTGTGCCGATATAGTTATAGATTTTTCCCATCATTCCGTAACAGAATCGTTACTCGAATTCTGCATGGCAAAAAAGTTGCCAGTTGTGCTTGCCACCACAGGTCATGACGAGCGTGAACAGCAGCTTATAAAGGATGCGGCAAAAGTTATTCCCGTATTCCATTCCGCAAACATGTCGCTCGGTGTTGCGTTGCTTTGCGAGCTGGCAAAAACCGCCGCAAAAACCATGCCCGATGCCGACATTGAAATAATCGAAAAGCACCACAACCGCAAGCTGGATGCCCCTTCGGGCACAGCTCTGCTGCTTGCCGATGCCATAAGCACCGTAAGAAAAGGTGCCTATTACGTATTTGGCAGAGGCGGTCAGAAAAAGCGTGAAAAAGACGAGATAGGCATACACGCCATCCGCATGGGCAACATTGTGGGCGAGCATGAGGTTATTATCGGCACAGATACGCAAACAATAACCCTTAAGCACGAAGCGCATACCCGTGCACTTTTTGCCGAAGGTGCCGTTTCTGCGGCAGAATTTATGATTGGCAAAGCTCCCGGGCTTTACACCATGAACGATATTGTAAAATAACCCCCAAAATTGAGGTAAAAAATGATTTGTAACAATCTTGCGGTAAACGCCGACGGTGTTCTTACTTTCGGCGGTGCCAACACCGTAGAAATGATTAAAAAATACGGCTCTCCCCTTTATCTTATGGACGAACGCAAACTGCGTGAAAATTGCCGTGTTTATGTTGACAGCATGAAAAAATACTTTGGTGATAATGCCATGCCGCTTTTTGCCAGCAAGGCAAATTCATTCCGCCACATTTACCGCATTGCGGCAAGCGAAGGAATGGGCATTGACGTTGTTTCATCGGGTGAGCTTTACACCGCCAAAAGTGCGGATTTTCCGCTTGAAAAGGCATATTTTCACGGCAACAACAAAACCGATGCGGATATAGAATTTGCCATTGATTGCGGCATAGGATATTTTGTTGCGGATAACGAAGAAGAAATACGTTCCATAAACCGCATTGCCGGCGAAAAGGGCATAAAACAAAAGATACTCATCCGCCTCACCCCCGGCATTGATCCGCACACGTATGAGGCAGTGGCAACCGGCAAGGTGGATTCAAAATTCGGCTCCGCCATTGTTACGGGCGAAGCAGAACGCATTACAAAAATAGCTCTTGAGCAGCCCAATATTGAGCTTTACGGCTTCCATTGTCATGTGGGCTCGCAGGTGTTTGATTCGGATGTTTACCTTTCTGCATCGGCAATTATGCTTGGTTTTATTGCCGATATGAAAGCAAAATACGGCTTTGTAACAACTGAACTCAACCTTGGCGGCGGTTATGGTGTACGTTACACCGAAAACGACCCCGTCATCGATATTGCGGAAAATATAAAGCTGGTTGCAGAAACATTAAACAACTTCTGCAAAAACCTCGGCATTGATCTTCCTGCCATCAGAATGGAGCCCGGACGAAGCATTGTTGCAGATGCAGGCATCACCCTGTACACAGCAGGCTCGGTAAAGCGAATTCCCGAATACAAAAATTACGTTTCCGTGGACGGCGGTATGCCCGACAATCCCCGTTTTGCACTTTACGGCTCGGCATACACCGTTGTTGCGGCAAATAAAATGAACGAGAAATGCGATTTTGAATGTTCCGTTGTGGGCAGATGCTGTGAAAGCGGAGATATTCTTCAGGAAAACGTGCTTTTGCCGCAAAGCATTTGCCGCGGCGATATCATTGCCGTGCTCACCACCGGTGCTTATAACTATTCCATGGCGTCAAACTATAACCGTATCCCCCGACTTCCCATAATCATGGTGGACGGTGAAAAGGATTATGTTGCAGTGCGCCGCGAAAGTTTTGAAGATCTTATCAGAAACGATATGTAAAAACAATATATGCAGTAAAAAACCTCCTTTTTCAAGGAGGTTTTTTGTTGTTTATTTGCTTATCACAAGACCGTTTGTCATGTCAAAGTAGTAGCTCCATCCGAATTCCTGCACGGCAAAGCGCCATGTGAGGGGGAAGTAAGTTACATCACGGAACAGCAGAAGCGGATATTCTTCGTTGCCGTTATCAATAAATTTGCCGTTTACATAAATAGGACCTTGCGCCACCGTTGCGGTATATGTGCCGCTGTTTGCTGTGGAGCTGTTGGTTTCCTGATAGCTGAAGTTGCCGCTTGTCTGCCATATGGAAAGCCCTTCCGCCTGAGAATAACCGGTTTCAAGTCCCATAAGACGTGAATCGTAATAGGTCATAGGGAAATAGGTTATATCGTTGTATACTATAAGCGGATACTGACGGTATGTGTTGTTTATTGTTCTGCCGCTGAGGGTTACTTTAAATGTGGGGATTGTAACAGATGTCTGTAAACTTATTGTATCGGCCTTGTATACTTTCCACACTGCATAAAGTGTCAGGTTTTTATCTGCACTGTATGTATCATTGGGATAATATTTGACGTTACCGTATAAAGATTCTGCCCATCCGGTGAAAACATATCCCTGTTTATATGGCACAATGTTGCGAAGCTTTATATTTTCGCCTGCATTTTTTGTCTGCGAAGCAGGTGCTTTTTCTCCGCCGTTGGCGTTGTAGGTGATGGTGTAAGACTGTACAGTTTCGGTGCCGTCAGTAAATTCCAGCCATATTTCTACAGGTCCGTTTACGGTGCCGGTAAGGGATTTTGTAATCCCTCCCTGGTAAACCTTTGAATATCTGTATCCTTTTGCAGGCTTTATATCGGTTATCTCGTAAGTTGAACCTGCAGGCACCTTTTTATAATAGTCCTGTACATCGTTGGCTACGCAGGTGCCGTTTATATAAATATCCACTGTTCCGACACCGCGAAGATCCATTATGCCCTTATCACCGAGTTTACCGTTAAGGTCAAAAAGGTATTGTTCATCTGTTCCCGGATAACATTCAGGGCAACCGCTCTCTTTTTTTGTGCTGCCCGTGTAATTCTTTTCACCGCAGGAACAGTATTTGAATTGCTTGTGGGGGTGAAGTGTGTCATAACCGGTATTATAGCTGTGTTTATGGGGATAACATTCCTCACATCCGCTCACTTTTTGGGTGCTACCGGTGTAAACAACCTCGCCGCAACCGGAACACTTTTTATACTGTTCGTGAGGATGTGCACTGTTATAACCGGTGGAATAGCTGTGCTCATGGGGGTAACATTCCTCACAGCCGCTCACCTTTTTTGTGTTGCCGGTGTAATACTTATCACCGCAGGTGGAACATTTTTTGTATTCCTTGTGAGGATGTGATTTGTCGTTACCTGTAACATAATTATGAGAATGTATTTCAGTCCAATGAGCATAAAGCGTCTGATCATTTGTCAGCGTAACATTAGTATCACTGTATATTCTTGTACCGCCATTTGGAGATGTATACCATCCCTCAAAAACGCAATTATCTTTTGTGGGAGTAGGTAATGTGCCATAGGTTGAACCGCAAGTTACAGTTTTAATTGCGGTGGGAGTTGTACCACCGTTGGCGTTGAAGATAACAGTATAAGATGTTGTAGTCTCTGGAACATAACCTTTTATGCGAAGCAATCTGGCATACGAACCGCTTCCGTACTCGCTTGCCATAGACGAATAGCTCCAACTGCCAAAAGAGACTTTGTTCGGAACTCCACCCGTGTTAGCATGATATACTACAGCTGATGTATCAGATGCGCTGCAAAAAATTGCCGCGTGTTGAAACTCCCCAGAACTATTAAAATAATATATCATATCCCCGGGAACAGCTTGACTAAAGAAATCTTTATTGGGAGTACCTTTGTTAATTACAAAATCATAACTACCGCTCCACACTTCTCCGTGTATAAAATACCAAGCAAATTTGCCAAATCCTAAGCAAGTATAAGAGCCACCATCTGAAAATCGATATGCTTTCAAATCATCTCTCTTTAAGATATTAACCAAATTGCAATTCCAACACTTTTCACTTGATGTATGACCACATGCGTTTCCATTGACGCTAAAATAACTTCCGCTCGGGAAAATTTTCTTCAATTCCTCAATTCTTTCAGTTGCAGATTCAGCTGTTCTTGATATAGCATCTACCGTAAATGCACCAACTGGCATCATCATCGCTATCAGCACGACAGCTATAAAAATTGATAAACTTTTTTTCATAACTTCCTCCAATTTTTTACTTATAAAGCCATTCTACCCTTTTACCGTTTTTAATCGGTCGCACAAAAAGCGACATTTGCGAGTTATGCCATTTATGTTCCGTTATTTAATAAAACCCCTCCCCAACGAGAAAAATAATTTAAAACAGCAAATAATACAAGTTATACTTGTATCAATTATAACACAATCTTCTGAAAAATACAAGTACAAATTGTATAATGGTACAAAGGAGTGATTTTTATAAACAGAATAAAGCAGCTGCGTGAAGAGCGACACATGACTCAA